>VHCZ01000023.1 GCA_016871535.1 Verrucomicrobiota bacterium | reverse complement strand
CCATCACCCCCGCCAAATCCGCCGATGCGCCCGAAGCAGCGAGCACGACGAGCCGCCTGCTGGACGCCAAGCGCAAAGCCCAGCAACGGCTAAAGTAGGACAGGCTTCCAGCCTGTTCACTCTTCCACCGGGTAGGGACGCGTTCCACCGCGTCCCTGGAATCTGTTTCGCTCGATGGATCAAGAAAGTCAGGGACGGAGTGGAATCCGTCTCTACCGGATTCATGGGGCGAGAGCATGGTAATCAGGCCAAGGAAGCTTCCCATGAAACCAGACGGTGGGGCGAGCCTGTCCCCAGCGAGCCGAGTCAGACGTGTTCCAAGCGCGTCGAGCGGCTCGCCGGGACGGACTCGCCCTACCATCGACGGGTTCAAGGGCCGAGTGCATGGTTCGGAAACCAAGGAAACTTCCCACAAACCGAATGGCAGAAAGAAACGAAGAGAGGCGAAGAGGGTCTGGTTTCAGTTTCTTTACGAGGAATGAGTGAGCACCGCGGCAGAGGAGACAGCGCAGAAAACGCACTGGCCTGTTTTGAGAGCCGTGCTACATTCCTCGAACCAAGAGAGCGCGTTGGGACTCGCTTATGAATCAACCTCGGAGAAACAAGCAAAAACCAAAGGAGCATTATGAGAATCCGCACCTTCCTGTTCAGTTTGGCTTTGGCCGGTTTCGGCTTCGGAGCCATGGCGGCTGTGCCGCCGGCCATGGGCTATGTGACCATCACCTGCGGTCCTGGAATCAGGCTCGCGGCCAATCCACTTAAAGTGCCGGACAACCGCGTGGTGAAGCGGTTTGCGCAGGCGTCCGAGGGTACGGAGATTTACACCCTGAGCAACGGCAAGTTTTCGACGAACCGATTCAGCAGCGGTGTCTGGACGAACCCGGACCAGGCGCTGGAGCCTGGAGAAGGGTTTCTCGTTTACAATCGGAGCGGAACTCAGTTCAGGGCGATTTTTCAAGGCGAAATCCTGACCGGCAATCTGGATAACACCATTCCCAGCGGGCTCTCGATCAAGTCCAGCAAAGTGCCGCAACGCGGAGGTGTCATGAGCGCGCTCGGTTTGCGGCTCGCTCCTTTCGACAATGTCTATCGATGGCGGTCGAATCGATTCGACGTTTACACATTCTTGCCGAACGGAACGTGGATGCCTTCCGAACCCGACATCGAAGTGGGCGAAGCGTTCTTCATTCGCGCTAATCAAGAACTCAGATGGACTCGCGCTTTCACAATCAATTAAGGAACGGCTTTATGAAGACCGCATTATGTGCAGGCTTGTTGGGGTTGGTCACATGGCAGACCGCAGGGCAGGGGACGGTCAATTTCGCCAACGGCGCGGCGGGTGTGAATGCGCCCGTCCTTCTGGCGAACGCCGCACTGGAAGGTCCCGAATGGCAGGCGGAGCTTTTGCTCGTCAGCCGCGGCGGCGCCTTGCAGCGCGTCGGCCAACCCGTGTTTCTCGAAACTTTCAATCTCGCCGGATATTTCTTCGGCGGACTGGCGGTCGTGCCCGGCGTCGAGGCGGGTTCAGAGGCGACGCTCAAGGTCCGCGCCTTCTCCACGGCCGGAAATGGGGAAGTTTATTCCAATGCCGTCAAGATCACACTCGGCGGAGGCATCATGCCCCCGCCCAATCTCGTCGGTCTGGAGACCTGGGGACCCAATGCCGCCACGCCGGAGCTGGCGATCGCGGTCTCCCAAACTGCGGTGACGCTGTCGTGGCCGAAAGACTTCCCTAACGCAACGGCTGAATTCACGGAGAATCTCGCCAGCCCAAACTGGAGCGCAACCGCAGCGACGCCGCAGAATGATGGGACCCGGATCACGGTCACGCTGCCCATGGCCACGGCGCAAAAGTTTTATCGGCTCAGGCTGAAGTGACCGCGCAGCGAATCGGAAGTTCCGCGGTGACGCGCGTTCCGGCGCATCGACCGGTGTGTCGCCACTGAAAACAGCGAAGAACTGGGATTTCCGCGGCTATTCCATGCCGGCGTATTCCTCGTCCGTCGTCAAATCCAACCCCATCAGGATGTAGTCGTGCGAGATGGCTTGCATGTCCTTCACGTAATCGGGCAGCCGGACCAGATTGCTGAAGCCGAGCAGCGCGAACATTTTTATGGCCGCTTCCTGTTCGCCGATGAATTCCGCTTCCACCTTTTCGAGGCCGATGTGCCGGGCGATTTCGACGATTTGATGGATCAAAGCCCGCGCCAGGCCTCGGCCTCGATACTGCGGCAGCACGAGCACGCTCACGCGTCCGATGTGGCGTTTCCATCCGCCGAATTGCTGATGCAGCGTGGCGTCGGCAATGATCTTGCCGTCGGTCAGCGCGAGCAACGGCAGGTTCCGTCCGTAATCGATGTTGTCACACCAATCGCGGATGACGGATTGCTCGGTAACGCGATGCTTGATGAACATGCGCTCCTTTTCCGGCACCGCGAGAAAGAATTCATGAAACGCCTTTTCGTCGCTCGAGTGGAGGGGCCGGATCAGGCAGTGAAAGCCATCTTTCAGCGTGATGTCTTTGGGGAATTCGTCCAGGAGATGAGGGGGAAGCATAAGTTTCCAGGTTGCGTTTCGCGGGATTTTCCCAAACGGCGCAGGCCGGTTCAAGGAACAAAACATCTTTCGTGACGAGCGCGGCGCCTTCCATTACCTTTCGCGAAATGTCGAAAGCAGCGAAAAGCGTCAGCGCGGCCACAATCGCGGCTCCGGATTTGCCGTTTGAGGAAGCGCTCAAGAAGCTGGAGTCCGTCGTCGAATCGATGGAATCCGACGAATTGCCGTTGGACACATTGCTCGCTCGCTTTGAAGAAGGAACGCGCCTGGCGCAGATTTGCCAGACCAAACTGGCCCAGGCCGAATTGAAAATCCAGCAACTGGAGAAGAACGCCGCGGGCGAATTTGTTCTGAAACCCGTTCAAGCGAACGAACAGAACCCTGAAGATTTATGAGCCGATACCTGGACATGGTGGACGACCCGACGCACGTCAAGAAATTGACTTTGCCGCAATTGGGTGAACTGGCCGAAGAAATCCGTTCCGAGCTGATTTCGACTCTGGCCAAAACCGGCGGGCACCTGGGTCCCAACCTGGGCGTCGTTGAACTGACCCTGGCGTTGCATCGGGTGTTTTCGACCCCCAAGGACAAATTCGTCTGGGATGTGAGTCATCAGACTTACGTCCATAAGCTGTTGACGGGACGAAAAGCCCGGTTCCACACGATTCGCACCACAGGCGGACTGAACGGTTTCGCGCTCCGGACCGAAAGCGAGCATGACTGCTACGGGGCCGCTCACGCGGGCACGGCGCTTTCGGCCGCGCTGGGAATTGCCGTGGCGCGCGACCGGTTGGGCCGGGACGAACACGTCGTGGCCATTTTTGGCGACGCCGCTTTGACGAACGGGATTTCGTTCGAGGCCCTTAACAACATTGCCTCGACCACGCAGCGTTTCATCGGGATTCTCAACGACAACGAGTGGAGCATTGCCAAGAACGTCGGCGCGATCGCCATGTATTTGAACAAGCTCATCACGCATCCCTCCTACAACCGCCTCCAAAAGGATTTCGAGCGTTGGATGCGGCTCATCCCCAAAGGAGAGATCGCCCTCAAGCTCGGACACAAAGCGGAGGAAGCGCTCAAAGGGGCTGTCACCGAAGTGGCGCTCAGACCAAGCACCACGAACGTCGAATCCGATGGCCGCGGCGGTTTTGGCAGCAGCTTGATCTTCGAGGAGATGGGCCTGCGCTACCTCGGTCCGATCGATGGACACAATTTGCCGTTGCTGATCAACGTTCTGGAATACGCGAAAAACTGCGAGTCGCCGGTCGTCATTCATGCCGTGACCAAGAAGGGCAAGGGATACGAAGCGGCGATCCAGCATCCCGAACGCCTCCACGGCACGGGGCCGTACGATGTGAAAACCGGCGCGGCGCCAGCGAAGAAGGCCGGGGCGCCTCCGAATTGGCAGGATGTCTTTGGCCAGGCCATGGTCAAACTGTGCCAGCGCGACAATACCGTGGTCGGCATCACCGCGGCCATGCCGAGCGGCACCGGGCTGAACATTCTGGAGAAGGCGATGCCGGATCGCTATTACGACGTGGGAATCGCGGAGGAACACGCCGCGCTGTTCGCCTGCGGCATGGCGACGATGGGCTTTCATCCCGTGTGCGCGATTTACTCAACGTTTTTGCAGCGCGCTTATGACTGCATCATTCATGACGCCGCGCTGCAGGATTTGCCGGTTATCTTCTGCATGGACCGCGCGGGATTGTCGCCGCAAGACGGGCCGACCCATCACGGCATGTTCGACATCGCGTACCTCCGGACCGTGCCAAACATCGTCGCCATGGCGCCCAAAGACGAAGACGAACTGGTGGACATGATGTTCACCGCGACTCGGGAAAAGCATCCCACGTTCATTCGCTATCCGCGCGGCCCGGCGGAAGGCGTCCCGATCAAGGAGCAACCGAAACTCCTCGAGATCGGCAAAGCCGAAGTCGTGGAGAATTTCGCTCAGACGGGCGGGCGCAAAATCGTGTTCTTCGGGTTGGGCAACATGTTGCGGCTGGCCTGGCAAGCGGGTGCAGAACTCAAGACACAAGGATTCGACGTCGCGCTCATCAATCCGCGTTTCATCAAACCCATCGACGCGGGCACAACGGAGTTTTTCGGGCGCGCCGCCGACCTGGTGATTACGCTGGAAGATCATGTTTTGATGGGCGGCTACGGCAGCGCGGTGCAGGAAATTCTGAGCGATGCCCACATCTCGACCCCGGTCGTGCGCATTGGCTGGCCCGATCAATTCATCGAACACGCGTCAAGCGCGGAGGACTTGCGTGAGAGATATAGCCTGACCGTGGACACCATCGTGGGGAAGGTGAAGATGCTGCTCGCAGACGCTCCCGCCGCGCGGTTGACGGCGATTGGCTGACCTGGCGTGGCGAGGGAACCGGTTGACGAACAAGGTTCATCGTTCGAGTCTCTGCTCTCTCGAATCTCTCGTTGACTCCCGAAAGCGGTTTGCTACCGTGGCGCCTTGCGCGAGAAACAAGCAGTGTTGGCGTCAAGCAAAACAGATGGTCAGGCAAACATTTCGGGCGACTTTCCATGATTCCTGCGGGTGCGGGATCACCTTACTGGGTTCTCGAGCGCAACTCAACCAATCCAAATGAACCTTACCAGACTTTTCGTTGGCAACCTGTCCTATCAGACCCTGGCGAGTGATTTGCAGGATTATTTTTCGCAGGCGGGCGTGGTCCGCTCCGTCGATGTGATGTTCGACAAATTCACGGGGAAATCCCGCGGGTTCGCTTTTGTCGAGATGTCCACTCCTGAGGAAGCCAACAAAGCGGTTGAAATGTTCCACAGCAAAGAACTTCAAGGCCGTCAGTTGACGGTGAACATTGCGCGGCCCAAGGAGGATCGCCCGCCGCGATCCGGAGAACACCGCGGCCAAGGCGGGGATTACCATCGCGATTCCGGGCGGCGCGACTCACGATAGGGCGCCGGATGCGGCCCCATCGCAGGGTCGTCAATCCCGATTCGATCCAACCTGAGTCCCGCGAATAACGATTTGACACTACGCCAACCGACTCCTAGGTTGAAACATAACATTTATGCCTGAAGAGACTCCCAACACTCCGACGGGTTCCGTGCCGCCGAAACCGGCGGAAGCGGCCAAAATTCAGCCGAAGAAGGAAACCGTTCGAATCAATTTGCCCCCGAAGCCAACCGCCGCGCCGACCATCAAGATTCCTGCGCCGGCGGCCGTTGCCGGGGCCGCTCCCGCGCCGGGAGCGCCCGCTGCTGCAGTTTCCCCGGCTCCAACCCCCGCTCCAACCGCCGCGGCTCCGGCTCCCACGCCGGCGCCTGCGTCCGCCCCACGAGCCGCCGCTTCGTCCGCCGCTCCCCGGCCGGCGGCTGCGCCGAGGCCCGCGCCGGCGGGATCGGGAGTCAGCGGAATGGATATCATCCTGGCCGTTGCGGCGGCCATCGTGTCGGTGCTCGTCGTGGTTCGATTGTTCATGTTGACGGGGCAGTCCTGATGAGCACGGCCTGGCCTCGGAAAACGGATTTCAGAAAAGAGGAATGGTGTGTATGACAGCATCAAACATTATCACTTTGACCGAAACGAATTTCGCCGCGGAAGTCACTCAGTCATCAACTCCCGTGCTGGTTGATTTCTGGGCGGAGTGGTGCGGTCCCTGCAAGATGATCGCGCCGATCCTGGATGAAATCGCCAGCGAATATGACGGCAAACTGAAAGTGGGCAAAGTCAACATCGATGAACAGCAATCCCTGGCGGTGCAGCACGGCATTCGCGCGGTGCCGACTCTGTTGTTGTTCAAAGACGGCGAGGTCGCAGACCAGATCATCGGTTTGAAGAGCAAACGGGATCTGAAGGCAGGATTGGATCGAGTGGTGGGATAGCGCGGGCGAACCTTCCGGCTCTTGCAGTCCATTTCGCTAACCGGGAGTGATTTTCATGAGCCGTTCCACCGGCTTGGCGGTTTAACCTTTCTGACGTTGTAACGAGATTCGGATTTGCGGCTGTGCCGCGCCGCGGGGTATGCCACTCATCGTCACGCCCAGGCAACTGCGTTTGCGCGGCGAGTTGTACTACCAGGTTGGGACGATGCTCTCGGCCGGACTGCCGCTGCTCACCGCGTTGGAGACGCTCCACAAGAATCCTCCGGCACGCTCCTTCCGGCACCCTGTCGCTCGCTTGCTGACTCATTTCGAGCGCGGATCAACTTTCAGCGAAGCGATGCTGCACGCAGAGGGCTGGCTTCCGGCTTTTGATGTTGCGCTGCTCCAGGCCGGCGAGCAAAGCGGGCGCCTGGACGCGTGTTTCAAGTTGCTCTCGGAATACTATCGCGACCGCGCTGAACTCGTCCGCAAGACCATCGGCCAACTCCGTTATCCGCTCTTTCTCCTGCACTTTGCGATTCTGCTCGGCCCGTTTCCGGATCTCTTCGCGACGGGCAACCTCTCCGCGTATCTCACGCAAACCCTCGGCGTTCTGGCGCCGCTTTATGCGATTGCGTTCTTGCTGATTCTTGCGTGCCAGGGCCGCCACGGCGAAGCCTGGCGCTCGCTGCTGGAGCGGCTGTTTCGAATCGTTCCCATTCTCGGCCACGCGCGGCGCAACCTCGCCCTGGCCCGGTTGTCTGCGGCCCTGGAGGCCTTGTTGAGCGCGGGTGTTTCCATCGTGCATGCCTGGGAACTGGCTGCGGCCGCAAGCGGCTCGCCGGCGCTGCACCGCGCCGTGTCCACCTGGAGACCGAGAATCGAGGTGCGCGGAGAACCGCCTTCGGAAATCCTCACGGAATCCCCTGAATTCCCCGAACTCTTTGCCAACCTTTATCACACCGGCGAAATCAGCGGGAGCCTCGACGACACCTTGCGTCGCTTGCACAAGTATTATCAGGAGGAAGCCTTGCGGAAGCTCCAGCTCCTGGCCGAATGGTTTCCCCGGCTGATTTATTTCGCCATCATCTTCATGATCGCCTATCGCGTCGTGACGTTCTGGACAGGTTACTATGGCGGGATCATGAAGACCTTCGAGTAAACTCCCGCCGTGACTCTGGCTGATATTCTGGCCAACGAAGAACTCCGCCGGCACGAATTCCCGGTTGCTTCGGAAAAGATTTTCCTCGCTCACGCCGGCGTGTGTCCCTTGCCCCGCCGCGTTGCGGAAGCGATTCGCGCTTACGCGAGCCAATGCACGCGCGGCGACCAGGAAACCTTGCTGCCCGCTTATCACCTGCAGCATGCGCGCGAACTGGCGGCCCGCCTTCTAAACGCGCGGCCCGACGAGATCGCCTTTGTTGGGCCGACCTCGCTCGCCCTCAGCTTTGTCGGCGGTGGGCTCCAATTCGAGCCGGACGACGATATCCTGATTTACCGGGATGACTATCCTTCCAACGTTTACCCCTGGATGGCGCTCGCGGCGCGCGGAGTCGAAGTCCGATTCTTGAAGGTCAGCCAGGTGGGGCGGATTGAACCGGCCGATGTCCTCGCCCAGGTCAATCCGCGCACGCGACTGGTCGCGCTGGCTTCGTGCCACTTCGTGGCCGGCTACCGAATTGACCTGGGGGCCATCGGCGAATCCTTGCGGGAGCGCGGCATTCTCTTCTGCGTGGATGCGATTCAGACAGTCGGTGCCTTCCCCACTTCCGTCGAAGGGATCGACTTTCTGGCGGCGGATGCGCACAAGTGGCTTCTCGGCCCTTGCGCGGCGGGCATTCTCTTTGTGCGCAAGGCGCTGCAGGAAAAGTTGCAGCCGACCGCATTCGGGTGGAACAACGTGCGCTGTCCGAATTACGTCGCGCAAGAATCCATGATCTTCCGCCCGGATGCCCGCCGTTACGAAGCCGGAACGCACAACCTGCTGGGCCTCCTGGGGCTCAACGCCGCCCTGGAATTGCTCCTGGAAATCGGAATCGACCAGATTGCAGCGGAGTTGCTGCGCAAGCGCGCCTGGCTCGTGCCTGCTTTGGCCGCCAAGGGCTATGCGGTTCTCGAAGCCAAGGCCCCTGCCCAGAACGCCAGCGGCATCGTCAGTTTTTTCCGTCCCGGAGTGGACCTGGTCGCGCTCCATCAGAAGCTGGAAAACGCCGATGTCATCACCTCCTTGCGCGCGGACCGAAGCGGGCAGCGCTACATCCGAATCTCTCCTCACTTCTACAACACCGACGCGGAACTCAACCGGCTGCTGGAGTTGCTGTAACCGGTCGTCTTGGGAAAAGCAGTTGGCCCACGAAACACACTAAACACACAAAAACAAGACGAGTTGCCACGGAAGCGATCCTCACCCAACCGGCGCTCCCCGGGGCCAATACCTCCTCTTTTCGTGCCTTTCGTGTATTTCGTGGGCGCAACTGTTGGATCAGGGATCATCCCCTCGGGCCGACCAGAAAGCCGCCGTCGCAGACGATCGTTTGGCCCGTGATCAGATCGGATCCCGTGATCAAACTCAGAATCGCCGCCGCGACGTCTTCAGGCCGGCAAACACGACCCAGCGCTGAACGCTCTTCAGCCTTTTGCTTCACCGCTTCATAGTCGCGGCCCAGGCCTTCTTGGGTCCAATGGCCGGCGATGAATCCTGGGGCAACTGAGTTCACGCGAACTTTCGGCCCCAACGCCCGCGCCAGCGAAATCGTCATCGTGATGAGCGCCGCTTTTGACGCGCAGTACGGAATCGAGCTCCCGGACCCGATGATTCCGGCGATGCTGGAAACGTTGATGACCACGCCTTCGCCCGAAGCCTCGAGATACTTGCGGGCCGCGCGGACGCATTGGAACGGGCCTTTGACGTTCACGCCCATAATCCGCTCCCAATCCTCGTCGCGCACTTCGTCGAAGTTTCCGTGGGGGATGAAGCGAGTCGTGCCGGCGTTGTTAACCAGGATATCGAGACGGCCAAACGTGCGCGCGGCTTCGTCCATCATCTCGCGGCAAACGCGATCGTCGGAAACGTCGCCAGGAAAAAGCGCGGCCTTCGCTCCCAAGGCTTGCGCTTCTTTGACCGTTTGTTCGGCTTCACCACGCGACCGGCTGAAATTCACGAGCACGGAACAGCCTTCGCGCGCCAGGGCCAGGGCCGTCGCCTTGCCGACGCCTCGGCTGGCGCCCGTGACTACGGCGGCTTTGCCTTGAATAATCATTCCCTTGCGGAAGTCAGATACAGTTCAACGATTGCGATCACGGCAATTGAAAATTGATAATTGTCAGTTTTCAATTCCAATTGCGCGGTGCAGGAAAGAATTCTTCGTAGCCCAGAATTGCTGATGAGTTTGAGATCTCTATTCCCCGCTTTGCTCGGACTTCTGGTGTGCGTCGGTCCGGGCTGCTCGATCCGCAAGTTCGCCATCAACCAGCTCGGCGACGCCCTTTCCCAAACGGGATCGGCCTTTGCCCGCGACGACGATCCCGATCTGATCAAGGACGCGGCGCCTTTCAGCCTCAAGCTGATTGAGAGTCTCCTCGCGGAAGCGCCGAACCATGCCGGATTGTTGCTCGCCGCAGCGAGCGGGTTTACTCAATACGCCTACGCGTTCGTCCAGCAGGACGCGGACGAGATAGAAGACCGCGACCTCGCGGTGGCAACCGCGCTGCGGGACCGCGCCCGCCGGCTCTATTTGCGCGCCCGCAATTACGGGCTGCGCGGCCTCGACGTCTCTCATCCCGGCTTTGCAAGCACGCTGCGCGCCAACCCGAAGCTAGCGGTCCAGATCGCCCGGAAGCCGGACGTGCCGGCGCTGTATTGGACAGCCGCGGCCTGGGCAGCCGCGATTGCTCTATCCAAGGACAAACCAGAACTCGTCGCCGACCTGCCGCTCGTAGAGGCGATGATGGATCACGCGTTGGAACTGGATGAAAGCTTTGGCGAGGGATCGATCCACACTTTTCTGATCACGTATGAAATGAGCCGCCAGGGAAAGGCCGGCGATCCGGCGGAGCGGTCGCGCCAACACTTTGGGCGCGCCTGGCGACTCAGCCAAGGCCGGCAAGCCGCGCCTCTCATCGCGCTCGCCGAGGCTGTGACGGTGCAAAAGCAGGACATCAAAGAATTCGAGTCCTTGCTGAATCGCGCCCTGGCCATCGACGCGGACGCCGATCCGGATTCGCGGTTGATCAATCTGGTCATGCAACGCCGGGCCCGCTGGCTTCTTTCGCGCAAGGAGGAACTGTTCCTCATTTCCTCTCCTTGAGTTTGCGGTCCTTCTTGCAAGAGACGGGCCGCGTGCAACAATCCTCCCAAAGCAGTGTTGCTAACCGTCGGATTCAAGCTAATGGAAATGAATCGATTTATGACCGCCGCTGGCAAACTCAACCGAAGCGCAAGAAACGCAGCCCGGCGCAGCCGCATCCGAATCGTTACCGCGTTACAACGTGACCACGCTGCAACATTGAATCGAGGGCTCCGTTTCCTGTGCCTCCTGCTAAAGCCTCTCTTCTTGCGGACAACGTGCGGGTTCGTTCCCAGCCTGTTCCTGAGCTTTTGGAGTGCGGCATTATTGACTGAGGTGGCCTCGGCGGCTGCCGCTCCGGTTCGCGTTCGCCTCGGCACGCTGGCGCCCAAAGGGTCGTCCTCCTACAAACACGTGCTCGCGATGGGGGACAAGTGGAAACAGTCTTCCGGCGGCAGCGCCACCCTCACCATCTACGCGGATGGCACCATGGGCGGCGAAGCAGACATGGTTCGGCGAATGCGGATCGGCCAGCTCCAGGCGGGCATGCTCACCGCCGTCGGCCTTTCCGAGATCGAACCCGGCGTCACCGGGTTGCAGCACTTGCCAATGATGTTCCGGTCTCTCGAGGAGGTCGATTACATTGGCGAAAAGTTGCGGCCGACCCTGGAGAAGCGGCTTCTCGAAAAGGGTTTCGTCGTGCTCTTCTGGGGGGACGCCGGGTGGGTTCGTTTCTTCTCCAAAACCCCCGTCCTTCGCCCGGACGATTTGAAAAGGACCAAGCTGTTTTCGTGGGCGGGGAATCCGGCGCAGGTCGATATCTACAAATCGGCCGGGTTTGATCCGGTCCCGCTCGAAACCGTGGACATCCTCCCCAACCTGCAAACGGG
Source organism: Verrucomicrobiota bacterium (assembly GCA_016871535.1). Classification (NCBI taxonomy): domain Bacteria; kingdom Pseudomonadati; phylum Verrucomicrobiota; species Verrucomicrobiota bacterium. Next base: position 30,511 of record VHCZ01000023.1, on the reverse strand, counting down.
ATTGATCACGGCCGTGCCGGTGCCGCCGTTTGTGGCGCTGGCCACGCAGATTGACGGTCCCGCTCCCCATATGCTGGAGTTGAACTGGGCGCCGCTGGTTGGCGCAACCGTTGTCACAAAGAAAACCTGGGATTCGATTCCAGCCGCCGCTCATCCCCACTTGCTCAAAGCCGCCCAGGAGGCCGGCAGCCTGATCAAGGCTGACAACCGCCGCGAAAGCAGCGAAGCCGTCGAAGCGATGAAGAAACGCGGCCTCAAAGTGCATGCCGTGACACCGGAAATCGAATCCGAATGGAGGCGGGCCACCGAAGCCGTCTATCCCAAGATCCGCGGAGGAATCGTTCCGGCGGACATATTCGACGAAGTCGCGCGCTTGCTGAAGGATTATCGAGCGGCACAGGAAGGGGCGAAATAATGCCTGGCGAGATTGCGCTCGACCCTCATCACCTTCCCGCGGCGGCTCCCGAAATTAGAGGCTGGCGCGGCACGTTGCGGCGCGGGGAGAATCTCATCCTGTCCTCGACCCTCGCCGCGATGGTGCTCCTCCCGTTGTCCGAAATCGTTCTTCGGAAGCTCTTCCACACCGGCATCACAGGCGCGAGCGCGTTTCTCCAGCACTTCACGCTGATTGTGGGACTGCTGGGCGGCGCGCTTGCGGCGCGGGAAGGCCGGCTGCTTTCGCTTTCAACCCTGACCGCTTTTCTCAAAGGCCGCTGGCGGGCTGCGGCTCGGATCGCGAGCGGATCTTTCGCTGCGGCCATCAGCTCCTTTCTCGGTCTGGCCAGTTACCAATTCCTGCTGACCGAAAAAGAGAGCGGCAAAGTCCTTGCCTACGGCATTCCCATCTGGGTCATCCAACTGGCCATGCCGGTGGGATTCGGATTGATCGCGCTGCGCTTGATCTGGCGAGCGTCGGAACGATGGCCGGGGCGCGTGACAACTCTGCTGATCGCAGCCGGCGTGATTTACCTGGGACTTCATCCCCCCTTGACTCCCGAAAGGCTCGCGGCGCCGGCGTTGGTGGCGCTGCTGATTGCGATGGCGCTCGGCGCTCCCATTTTCGTACTCCTCGGCGGCGCGGCCTTGATCTTTTTCTGGCGGGAGGAGTTGCCCATCGCTTCGATCTCGCTCACGCATTATTCGATGGTCACGAATCCAACGCTGCCGACCATTCCCCTGTTTACGCTGGCCGGATATTTTCTGGCTGAAGGCGGCGCGTCGAAGCGATTGGTTCGCGTGTTTCAGGCGCTCCTGGGACCACTGCACGGTGGCCCGGCGATTGTCACGGTCTTGATGTGCGCGTTCTTCACCTCGTTCACAGGAGCGTCCGGCGTGACGATCCTGGCGCTGGGCGGGTTGCTGTTGCCGGTGCTCACCGCAGCGAAATATTCCGAACGCTCGGCGCTTGGGTTGCTGACTGGCTCCGGAGGGCTGGGGCTGCTGTTCCCGCCGTCGCTGCCCTTGATCTTGTTTGCCATCGTGGCCAGCTCCAACGTCAAGAACAGCGGCGTCACCATTGAAAAAATGTTCTTAGGCGGCCTTGGCCCGGGACTGTTGCTGGTCACGCTGACGTCGCTCTGGGGAATCAGCCGAGGTCCAAAGGAACGCGGCAGCCGGCCAATCTTCGTTTGGGGAGAAGCCCGGCAAGCGATCTGGGAAGCGAAATGGGAACTGTTGCTGCCCGTGGTCGCTCTGGTGGCCTTGTTTGGCGGATTCGCCACGCCGGTTGAAGCGGCTGCGGTCACAGCGTTGTATGCATTCCTCATCGAGACTCTTGTGTATCGCGATTTGCACGTCGTGCGCGATGCGCCGCGCGTGATGTCCGAGTGCGGGCTGCTCGTTGGCGGCGTGCTGTTGATTCTGGGCGTTGCGCTCGGTTTCACAAATTATTTGATCGACGCGCAAGTGCCGGCCAAAGGCGTTGAATGGGTGACCGGCGCGATCAAATCAAAGTATGCGTTCCTGCTCGTGCTCAATCTGGGTCTGCTTTTGGTCGGCTGCCTGATGGATATCTTCTCAGCCATCGTCGTCGTCGTCCCGCTGCTTGTGCCGCTGGGAATTGCCTACGGGATCGATCCGATTCATCTCGGAATCATCTTCCTGGCGAACATGGAACTGGGCCTTCTGACGCCGACGGTGGGCATCAACCTTTTCCTCTCCTCGTACCGTTTCAACAAACCCGTCTTCGAAGTCACGCGCGCCGTCGTGCCCATGCAACTCGTGCTCCTGACGGGCGTGCTCCTGATCACGTACCTCCCGCCGCTGACCACTTTCCTGCCCCAGTGGATCAAGTGAATTAAAAGGTTTCGCACAGCGTGTCTTATCTCTGCGCCTTCTCCGGGCGCCGAAAAACCGCTCAAAGGCACTGCCAGGGAATCGCCATGACCCGATCATGAAGTTGCATGGGGCGGCGGCAGCGGCACACAATGAAACCGCGCTTTGCCCGCTTGCGGTTCTCGTCGAGAAAGGTCAGGAGGTGGCGTGCGTCTCCGGGCGCCGGGTTTTCGCTCCACTTCACTTCCACCGGAATCAGTTGGCCCTCGTGTTCTACGATAAAGTCCACCTCCGCGCCAGCGTAGGTACGCAAGTAATGCAAGCCGCCCCCTCCGAGGTAATGAAGACGCCGCCAGAGTTCGAGTCCCACCCACTGTTCGAAAAGCGGCCCCGGATTGGCCTGCACCGTCTCGATCGCAGGCCGCAAGCCAGCCGCCGCGTGCCGGATACCCAGATCGAACAGCAGAAATTTCCCCGCGCTCATCAGATTCTTGCGCTGGCTGCCCGACCACGCCGACACTGGCACCCCGACATACATGTCTTCGAGCAATTGGTAATAGTTCTTCACCGTGGGGAGCGAGAGGCCGGTCTGCTGGGCGACTGCGGAGTAGTTCACGATCTGTCCGGATTCCATCGCCGCGAGCCGCAGAAAACGCAGAAACGCGCCCCAATCATTGACCATTGCCTCACGGCGCATCTCCTCCTCCAGATGCACCGCAGCGAATGCCTGCAGCAGGTCTGCGCGATCTTTCTCCTCTGCCGCGACAATTCCCGGCAATGCACCCCAGGCCAGGCGCTCATCGAGCGCCCACGAACGAAACGGATGATCTGGGGTGCGCCCCTTTGGCCACGCCAGCGGCAACGGTGATTCTGCATCCGAGTTGGGATCTTCCGACGGCGGTTGCTCGGCCAGCACCAGGGGCATCAGCCGGTGCAAGAAGCTGCGGCCGGGGAGCAGATTGGCGCCCGTGCGCCTGAGTTTCCGGGCGGAACTTCCGCAAAGGACGAATCGCCACCGCTGCTTGTCGCCATCGTAGAGCGTTTGAACGGCGTCGAAAATCGCGGGTGCCGTCTGCGCCTCATCCACAAAGACGAACCGCCCGCCCGCCTTGGGCTTGAGCGCCCGGCAATCGACAAGGAACCGCCCTGGATCGGCCAGGTGCAGGCTGCGTTCAATAGGGTTGGCGAGATTTATCACGAGCGCGTCTTCAGGCAGCAGCGACCGGATCAAGGTGGATTTGCCCGTCTGCCGGGCCCCGAATACGAGGTGAACAAACGGCCGGGTCAGTTTTTCGCGCAGCGTTGCGGCAACCCAACGATCAAACATGGCGGCAGGGTAGAAGAAAAAATGCCACACCGCATCTTAAATTTTCGCTAAAAATCTAAAGCGTGCTTCCAACGAGACGGCAGTTTGGGATTTCCTGGCAGTTCAACAAACCCGGTTTCCGGATCGCTCGCCGTTGCCGTTCCTCGGCTGGACTCCAGACCGATCCCGTAAATCCCGCTTTGAAAAAAGCTGAGCAAGCGTCGTCTGATGGGGTCGTAACAGACGAACCCGCCTTTTCGGCTGTCGGGGAGGGTTCCAACGCTCATGGCTTCGACGAATTGTTTGTCCATGCCAGTTCTGAAGACGTGCATGCGCGGATACGTCGGATAGGGATCGGACGATAAACAACCCTCGACGACAACGACGGCCTCGAGCGGAGGAAAATAGGCCGCGAACGGGCCTCTCCGGCACTCCAGCCCCGGCAACGGAACCAGGTTCGTCCACCGGTTCCGATGAAAATCAAAATTGAGGGCGGGATCGTAAGAACCTTGCGCCATCAAAACCCCGGGGTCAGCACCCTCCATGGCAGGAATTCCATCGAGGAACATTCGGACCGTTCCCTGTCCGTCAACGACAAGAGCGCAAGCATGCGACTGGCTAGCGTCTCCCAGGGATTTGCTGAAGAACGCATAGTTTGCTGGAACGGAGCGCAGGCCAAATGTCAACCTGTTGGTTACTGCTTGGTCCGCGGGATGGACGACAAAGCTCGTAGCGCAGAGTTGCACTCTGCCGTATCGCAGAATTGTATTCTGCGGGGCGTCTCCCAGTCCGAGCCCGCTGGGACTTGCCGGCGCCCTGCCGATTGGAAATCGGCGATACCGCAGATTGAAAATCTGCGCTACGGTTCTCCGGTCGATCTGTCGTCAATCCCACGGTCTGATCAGTAAGCGACAAGGCCTTCCGAGCGATTGAATGCTGTGGGCTCTTGTGGAAATCCTGTGGAATTTGTGGCACGGATCGCACGGATACGATCGCTTCTCGATCCGCGGAATCCGCGAAATCCGTGGTCAAAATTCGCGGGAATTCCGGGAATTCGGTCGGAGTTGACGAAGCGGCGGGTTGGTCCCAAAGTAACGACGTTACTTAGCGCGTCGAATCACATGGCCTTTCGTTTCGCAACAGGAGACTCATGAAGCGGAAGGAGCATCTACCAGCGGCCTTGGCTTTGTCGGCGCGGGGCGCGAGCTATCTTGACCTGAATTCACAGAATGGCTCCAAGGGCGTCCGACGGTGGGCATGGTCCACGCGTCCGGTAGGTCGGTGCTGTTGCGCCGCCGTATCGACAGAAGACCGGCTGCGCGGCAACGCAGCCCTCCCGGGTTCATGGGAAGCTTTCGCATTCGCGGGTCTTCGCGGGCCTTCACGGTTCCCCATTCTGCGACTCAGAGCGTGCTTTGTCCTGCAATGGCGCAACTGGCTCGCACGCTGCGAAGAAATTTTTGTTGGCCGCGAAAACGCGCAAAAAGGCACAAAAGCGGGGATTTCTTTGCGCCTTCTGCGCCTTTTTGCAGCCATCCCTCGGTTGCGGCTTCGCCGTGCTGTGGGCTTCGTGCTTTTGCATTCCTTGATCTCAATCTTACCGGCACACGCCGGGCAAACGTCTGAACCGGCCAAGGCGAACCAGAATAACGGGTGGTCATTCCGCCCCGTTCAACGTCCCGCCGTCCCAGCATTCCACGGCGCGGATTTGAAGTGGATTCGCAATCCGATCGACGCGTTCATTCTGACCAAACTTCACGAGAAGAGTCTCGCGCCGTCGCCCGAAGCGGATCGCCGCACGTTGATCCGGCGGCTTTACTTTGATTTGATCGGTTTGCCGCCGACGCCGGAACAAATCGACGTTTTCCTTGCCGACTCCAATCCCAAGGCTTACGAGAATCTCGTGGATCGCTTGCTGGCTTCTCCACACTACGGCGAGCGCTGGGCGCGGCACTGGCTCGACGTGGTGCATTACGGAGAAACCCACGGTTACGACAAAGATAAACCCCGCCCCAACGCCTGGCCTTATCGCGACTACGTCATTCGCGCGTTCAACGCGGACAAACCCTACGCGCGCTTCGTCCAGGAGCAAATCGCCGGCGACGTCCTGGCGCCCGACACAGAGGACGGCATCGAGGCCACGGGATTCATCGCGGCGGGGCCGTGGGATTTGATCGGGCACATGGAAGTGCCGGAGGACAAAATTGACGGCAAGATCGCGCGTCACCTGGACCGCGACGATATGGTCGCGAACGCCATGGGCACGTTCGTGAGTTTGACGGTGCATTGCGCCCAATGCCACGATCACAAATTCGATCCCATCGCCCAGGAAGATTACTACAGCCTCCAATCGGTGTTCGCGGCGCTGGACCGCGCCGATCGCAAGTATTATTCCGATCCCTCGTTGACCCGGCAGCGCTCGAATCTGGAAGCCCGACAACGCGCGCTTGCCGAGCAGAAGAAGACGCTCGAGGAGAAGATCGCGAAACTTGGCGGGAGCGAACTGGCTGATCTGGAGAAAAAGATCGAAGCCGCCCGCAAGGCGTCCAGTGGCGCGGCGCGTCCGGAGTTCGGCTACCATAGCCAGATTGAAGCCACGCCCGACCAGATCAAGTGGGTCCAGGTCGATCTCGGGCGTCCGGTGGTTATCGACAAAGTGATCTACGTTGGTTGCCACGACGACTTCAACAACATCGGAGAGGGATTTGGTTTTCCGGTCCGATTCAAGATCGAGATTTCAGACGACGCGGAGTTTAGCGCAGGCGCGGTTCGAATCGTCGATCACACGCAGGCCGACTTCACCAATCCCGGTGTCGATCCCCAGACTGCCATCGTCCACGGCAAGTCGGCGCGCTATGTCCGGGTGACGGCCACGAAGCTCGCGCCGCGCAAAGACGATTACATCTTTGCCCTCGGAGAATTGAGCGTGCTCGACTCCGACGGGAAAAACGCTGCGTTGGGCGCAAGGGTGACCGCACTCGACGCCATCGAAGCGCCGGTTCGATGGCAAACGAAGAACCTCGTGGATGGCTACACCTACACAAAGGCCAAGGCCAATCCCGAAGCGCTGGCCAAATTGCAGACGGAGCGGCAAGCGTTGCTGGATCGAGCGATGGATGCGGACACGAAGAAGGAACTGAGCGAAGTCACGACCTTGCTTGCGCAAGTGGATGCGGAGATTTCGAGGCTCCCCAAACCAAACCTGGCCTTCGTGGGCACAGTTCACTACGGCAGCGGCGCGTTCCGCGGCACAGGACCGGAGGGCGGCAGGCCTCGGCCGATTCATGTTCTCAACCGCGGGGACGTCAAGAATCCGGGCCCGGAGGCGCGTCCTGGGGCTTTGAAATCTGTGGCGGCCTTGCCGGCGCGTTTCGATCTCCCGCCCGAACACGCCGAAGGCGCGCGGCGCCTGGCCCTGGCTCAATGGATTACTGATCCAGGCAATCCCTTCACCTGGCGGTCCATTGTCAATCGCGTCTGGCTTTATCACTTCGGACGCGGCCTCGTGGATACGCCGGATGATTTCGGCCGCATGGGGCAAATGCCAACGCATCCGGAGTTGCTCGACTGGCTCGCCCTGGAATTCCGGGACCACGGCCAATCGCTCAAGCAATTGCATCGCCTCCTGGTCACGAGCGCAACGTATCGGCAGGTGTCCGCGGCCAACGAATCGCATGCGAAGACCGATGCAAACAACGCTTATTACTGGCGCATGAACCGCCGACGGTTGGAAGCGGAAGCGCTCCGAGACAGCGTGCTCTTCGTCAGCGGCAAACTCGACCCGAAGCTCTACGGGCCGAGCTTTCAGGATTTCGTGATCGAGAAGCCGGAGCACTCTCCGCACTATCAGTATCACCTGCACGATCCGGAGGACCCACGTTCGCACCGGCGCTCGATTTACCGGTTTATCGTCCGCTCGCAGCAGCAACCGTTCATGACGACGCTCGATTGCGCGGACCCGTCGATGCGGGTGGACAAGCGCAACGAAACTCTTTCCGCGCTCCAGGCTCTGGCGTTGTTGAACGACGCGTTCATGCTGACGATGGCGAAACACTTTGCGGCGCGCGTGGAGAAAGCCGGCGGGGAACTGGCGGACAAAGTCGAATCCGCGTTTCGCCTGGCCATTGGACGCCGTCCGTCCGCGCCGGAGCGGACTGAACTTGCCCATTACGCGAAGCAACATGGATTGGCGAACACCTGCCGGGTTATCCTGAACCTGAACGAATTCCTTTTCGTGGACTGACGAATGCTTGATGCATGAACAAGCCTTGCGAAAACTTTCCGCGGTAAACCGGAAGAGTAGATTGCGTATGTCAGCTTCCCCTCACCCTGTCCCTCTCCCTCAAGGAGAGGGGAAGAGGCATTCCGCACCGAGAACAACTCTGTGCGCTCGATCCATCGAAATGCAACGATCGATGCTCCCTCCCCACGAACCGGATTCAACCACGGATTACAAGGATCACACGGATAAACCGCTTCTTCATCCGCGAAATCCGCGAAATCCGTGGTCAAAGAACAAGCCCAAAGAATTCCGTTCATGAACACCTCGCTTTATCATCGTCTGGAGCGGCCACGACCGCCCATGTCTCGCCGTGAATTCTTGTGGGCTTCCGGCGGAGGGCTCGGAGGCATCGCGTTGAGTTGCTTGCTCGGCCAGGAGCGGCTGCGGGCGGCTCCAACCGCCGCGGAGGGCGTGTTCACGGGTGCCCTGCACTATCCCGCCAGAGCCAGGCGGGTCGTTCAATTGTTCATGGGCGGCGCGGCCAGCCACGTTGATACGTTCGATTACAAACTGGAACTCCTGAAGCGCCACGGGCAGCCCTGGGATCCCGGCGAGAAAGTGGAGTTGTTTCAGAACGGCCACGGCGCGACCTTCGCGTCGCCCTGGAGTTGGAAGCAATACGGCCAATCCGGAAAATACCTCAGTGAAATCGTCAGCGCGCTCCGCTCTTGCGTGGACGACCTCGCGTTCATTCACAATGTCGTCGGCAAGACCGGCGTTCACAGCCAGGCGACCTATCTGCAAGCCACCGGCTTTCAGATGCCCGGATTTCCGGGAATGGGTTGCTGGGTGAGTTACGCCTTGGGAAGTTTGAATGAGAATCTCCCGACGTTCGTGGTGTTGCCTGACCACCGCGGATACGCCTCGAACGGTCCGAAGAACTGGCACTCGGCTTTCCTGCCTTCCCGGCATTCAGGCACCACGATCTGGCCGGGCACGGACCATCCCATCACAGACCTGTTCCCGGCCAAACAAGGCGACTTCATCACGAAGCAAAGCGACGCCGATGCTCTGGCGGTCATGACCCGGTTGAACCGCGAGCATGCTGATTTGCGCCCCGGAGACGAGCGCCTGGACGCCCGCATCCGCTCGTACGAACTGGCCGCGCGGATGCAACTGGCCGCGCCCGAAGCCCTGGATATTTCCAAAGAGCCCGACTATATCCTCGACCTCTACGGGCTGAATCATCGCCGGCAGACGTTCGACAAAGAAATCAATCCCATCGAAGAGACCGATTACTTTGGCCGCAAATGTCTGGTCGCCCGGCGGCTGCTCGAACGAGGCGTGCGCTTCGTGCAGATCTGGTCCGGCAACGACAACGGGTTTCCTCGCCGCAATTGGGATTCCCACGAAGACATCCAGCGTGACCACGGGCCGCTGGCCATCGGCATGGCTCGGGGCGCCTCCGCTTTGATCCAAGACCTCAAACAGCGTGGGATGCTTGACGACACGATTGTGTTCTGGACGACGGAATTTGGGCGGATGCCCTGCGCGCAAGGCGGAAAAGGCCGAGACCACAATCCGTTCTGTTTCACCAACTGGCTTGCAGGCGGAGGCGTCAGAGGCGGCCTGAGCTTTGGGCCGAGCGATGAATGGGGCTACAAACCGGCCGACCGAAGCGATCCCACGCAGGTCTATGATATCCACGCGACGATCCTGCACCTCCTTGGCATCGATCACGAGAAACTGACCTTCCGGCACAATGGCATTGACCGCCGGCTCACCGACGTGCACGGGCGGGTAATTCAGGAGATTCTGGCGTAAGAGGGCTGGAGTGGTGGAGTAATGAAGTAATGAGTAATGGAGTGATGGAGTAATGGAGTGATGGAGTGATGGAGTGATGGTGGGACCAATACTCCATTACTCCACCACTCCACCACTCCCGCCTACTCTCCTCCCCGCAGCGGGTCGAGCCAGGGCGTGTTGCCATAATACCAATTGGCGCGCATGCTTTCCACGTGCCCATCAGCGAAGCCCACCGTGCTGCGTTCGTTGTGACGAAGGTGAGGCCCGCACCAATTCGGATTGTCGCCGGTCACGCAGCCTGGACAATCCCCGACTTGCGGATCGCCCAGCATCCAGGCGCCGAACTTGGTTTTCGACTTCGTTGTAACGGCCGGTTTTTTGTTGGCTTCGGCCCATGTGCCTGAGTCCGTGATGAAGACGGTCCGCGCAGGATTGCGGAGAGTGATCTCCGGTTTGTGATTGTAACCCACGTAATGGCTAAGTTCGCCGGCCATCTGGTGGTTGATCGCGTAGTCCGAGACCGTCGGCGCCGTGACCGGAATGCCATCCCAGCGTTCGAGGTTCAACGGTTTGCCTTTGCGCGCGGGACACAGGAGAATATTCGTGCTGCTCAGATACGGCTGGAGCAATTGAAACCAGGTCACCAGCCCCCTCGTGTAGGGAGGATAAATGTAAGTGACGACGTGTTTCCCGTTGTTGTCGTCGGTGTACATTTTCCCCGCCAACATAATCTGGCGCCCGTTGCTGACGCATTGGATGGACTGCGCCTTCGATTTGGCCTTCGCCAGCGCCGGCAGCAGCATTCCGGCCAGGATGGCGATGATTGCGATCACGACAAGGAGTTCGATGAGCGTGAAGCCATTCGAGGGGCGAGGATTTTGGGAGAGAATTCGCCCAAGCGAAGCCTCGCACGTTGGCCAACTAAACTTCCTCCTCACCCTTCCTCCGGACACCCTCTCCTCTTCGGAGCGGGAGAGGGCCGGGATGAGGGGGAGGTTCGTCGGGATGCAGGAAGCAGGAGTTTTCATAGCAAGATCGGCATTTTAGCGGCCATCGCGTCCTTGCGAATCGAGACCTCAACCGCAAGTCGGCGGATTCCAAAAGCGCTTCTGGCGTCGGCTTGGTGTGATGGGAACCATAGGCTGAATTCAACGTGCCGACAACTTGAAACCGGGGCCCAGGGGGGGCATCCGAACACTGCCCCCGACCAAAACCAAGACGGACCGCGGTCTTCAGACCGCTTAAACGCCGGCCATTGAAAGCGCATTGGAAGTTTGGGCACGCTCGGCCTGTTGACCGCGGAGGCGGCGTAAACGCCGCGGTCCGGTCCACTCTGAAATCACGGGCAGGGTACAGATGCGCCCAATTTTCTGATACAGTAGTAGATTCTGCCCGCTCACCTGGCTACGCGCTCCAGAATCCCCTCCACGTCATAAATACAGCCGCCCCAGGTGCCGCCGCCGATTTGCTGGAGCGCCGCCCAGAGCCTCGTATCATCGGGCAAAGCTGGATTTGGCGCGAGCCGATCGTGTGGCGGTCGTTCGTGGAGAATCTTCGCGGCGACTTCCGGCTCGAAGCGCCGGTCCGCTTCGCCGACGAAATCTACGCTACCCTCCAGGCGAGTGCGATCAATCACGATTCGGATCCAATCGCCGTCGCGCAGCTTGCCCATCGGCCCGCCTGCCAGCGCTTCAGGGCCGACATGACCAATGCAAGCGCCGGTGGAAACGCCGGAGAACCGCGCATCCGTGATCAGCGCCACGTGCTTGCCAAACGGCAAATGCTTGAGCGCAGACGTGAGTTGATAGGTTTCCTCCATCCCGGTCCCCATTGGCCCGCAGCCGATCAACACCATGACATCTCCGGCCTGGAGGCGGCCTGCTTTGATCGCGGCCATCGCCTCTTTTTCGCTCACAAAGACCCGCGCCGGCCCCTCCTTGCGATAGACGCCGTCGTGATCGACCACGCTTGGATCAATGGCCGTGCTCTTGATAACCGCTCCTTCCGGCGCGAGGTTGCCGCGCGGGAAAGTGATCGTGCTGGTCAAGCCCTTGGCCCGCGCCTGGTCCGGCGGCATTATGACATCGTCGGCGTTGACGCCGTCTTCGCGTGTGAGGATTTCCTTGAATCGCTGCCGCCGCTCGGATTTCTCCCATTCATCCAGAACTTCGCCCAGAGATTTTCCCGCCACGGTGAGCACGTTTGTTTCGAGAATTCCCAGATGCCGCAAGTGCAACATGACTTCCGGCACGCCGCCGGCGAGAAAGACCCGAAGCGTGGGATGATTCCTCGGCCCATTCGGCAGGACATCGACAATCCGGGGGACGCGGCGATTGACCGCGATCCAGTCATCGACCGTCGGGCGGCGCAAACCGGCCGCGTGCGCAATGGCCGGGATGTGCAGGAGCAGATTCGTCGAACCGCCCACCGCGGCGTGCACGGCCATGGCGTTGCGGATGCTGGCGTCGGTCAGAACGTCGCGCATGCGGATTCCGCGTTCTTCCAAAAGCGTGACCGCGCGCGCCGAACGGACTGCCGCATCCGTCCAGACGGGTTGCCCGGATGGAGCCAGAGCGGAATGCGGCACCGCGATACCGAGCGCTTCGGCGACCACTTGCGAGGTTGCGGCCGTGCCCAGAAATTGGCAGCCGCCGCCTGGCGAAGCGCAAGCCCGGCAGCCGAGTTCCGCGGCTTGCTCAAGTGAAAGCAGGCCGTGGCTGAAGCGCGCGCCAATCGTTTGCACCGCTCCGGCATCTTCACCATCCGAAGGCGGCAACGTCACGCCTCCAGGGACGAGGACCCCGGGCAGGTTGTGCATGGACGCTAACGCCATCATCATGGCCGGAAGCCCTTTGTCGCACGTCGCGACGCCCATGACGCCGGAGCGAGTCGGGAGCGAACGAATCAAACGGCGAAAGATTTGCGCGGCGTCGTTGCGATACGGCAAGCTGTCGAACATCCCCGGCGTGCCTTGGGTGCGACCATCGCACGGGTCGGAGCAAAACGCGGCGAACGGGAGGGTTTTCAACGCGCGAAGTTCATTCGCCGCCGCCTGCACGAGCAAGCCGACTTCCCAATGGCCGGTGTGATAACCCAGCGCGATGGGCCGGCCATCCGGCGCGCGCACTCCGCCTTGCGTGCTGAGAATCAAGAATTGTTTGCGGCCGAGTTCGCGCGGGTCCCACCCCATGCCCGCGTTCTGGCTCAGGCCGAAAATGTCGCCGCTGGGACGATTCAGAAGCATTTCTTCGGTCAGCGGCAACGCGCCGGCCGGCCCGGGCGCTTTGGTTTGAACGCAATAGATGTCTTCCGGACTTGCGGATGATTTGTCGGTGACGCTCATGGTTTCAAACAGGAGGTAACAGAGTAAACTGAGCGTAAGCAAGTCCGGTATGGGAAAGCGCCATGACGAGTTGACCGAACGCACGGGAGAGGCCAAGAATATAACCATGCAGGCAGTTCACGCCTTGATCCTCTGCGCCTTCGTCGTGATAGCGATTCGCGGGCCTGCTTCGGCAGATCCTGCCCCGGAAGAGGCTGACCAGAATGCTCGTGTCACTGAAGTCCCTTTCGCAACCAGCGCTCGCACGCATTGGGCATTCCAGCCGGTCAACCGCATTGCACCCCCGGCGGTCAAAGACACTCGCGGGCTCAAGACGCCTGTGGATCATTTCATCCTGGCGTTGTTGGAAGCGAAGGGCGTTCCGCCAGCCACATCGGCGACCAAGGAGGAACTGATCCGCCGCGCCACCTTTGATCTGATCGGACTGCCGCCCACGCTGAGCGAAATCGATGCGTTCTCGAAAGACACTTCAACGGACGCGTACGCGAACCTGATCGATCGGTTGCTGGCGTCGCCGCACTATGGCGAGCGCTGGGGACGGCATTGGCTTGACGTGGCGCGATTCGCCGAGACGGACGGCTTCGAGCATGACGCCGTTCGGTTTCACGCCTGGCGCTATCGCGACTATGTCGTGCAATCGTTCAATGCCGACAAGCCGTACGATCGGTTCATCAAGGAACAACTCGCGGGCGACGAGTTGTATCCGGACGAACCCGAAGCGTTGATCGCGACCGCGTTCAATCTTTTGGGACCGGACATGGTGGATTCAGCGGACCAGATTCAGCGCCGGCTCAACCGGCTCAACGACATGACGGACACGGCGGCTTCGGCATTCCTGGGTTTGACGATGGGTTGCGCGCGCTGCCACGACCACAAATTCGAGCCGCTTTCCCAGAAAGATTACTACCGCTTTCAAGCGTTTTTCACCCCAGCCACTTTCCGCGACGATCTACCGGCGCCCCGGCGCGAGGAGTTAGCCGCGCACCAGTCCGCGCTCCTGAAATACAGTCAACTGACTCTTAAGGAGCAGGAAGAAATCGCGGCGATCGAAGCGCCGTATCGCCAAAAGATTTTTGAGCAAAAGCTGGCCAAACTTTCGCCCGAAGCGCAGGCGGCGCACAAGACTCCTCCCGCCGAACGCACGACCGAGCAGGTCAACCAAATCCAAGAAACCGCGGCTCTCGTCGAAGTCATGGAAAAGGAGATGCTCAACGCCATGAGCAAGGAGGACCGAGCACGCCATAAAACTGCCAAGGAGGCGCTGGCCAAATATCCGAAGCCCTCGCCTTTGCCGATGACGATGGCTCTGCAGAAGGCCAAAGGGAAACTCGCGAAGACCTTCATTTTGGCGCGGGGCGACTACAACCGGCCCAGCGACGAGGTGCAGCCGGGATTTCCGGCCGTGCTGGGCGAATCTCAAATTTCAAATCTCAAATTTCAAATTGGAGAGCAGAGTGCTCACCGTGCGACCGCAATTCTGAGGACCACGCTCGCGGAATGGATCGCAAGCCCCAACAACCCGCTCACCGCCCGCGTCATGGTCAACCGCATCTGGCAACATCATTTCGGACGCGGTCTTGTGCCGACTCCGAGCGACTTCGGTTTGAAAGGCGAACGTCCGTCGCATCCGGAATTGCTGGATTGGCTGGCGAGCGAATTCGTGGCGCGAGGCTGGAGCGTCAAGGAGATGCACAAATTCTTGCTGCTTTCATCGGTTTATCAGCAGTCGAGTCGGGCCTCGGAAGAGGCGCTTGAGCGCGATCCGGAAAATCGGCTTTACTCGCGCTGGCAGCGGAAGCGGCTCGAAGGCGAAGTCATCCGCGACAGTTTGCTTGCGATCAGCAGAGAATTGAATCGACAGATCGGCGGGCCGGGAGTTTTTCCGGCCATTCCTGAGGACGTGTTCAAAGGATCGAGAGGTTGGACTGTGAGCAAGAACGCCGCCGAGCACAATCGCCGCAGCATCTACATCTTTGCGCGGCGCAACTTGCGGTTTCCCTTTCTCGAAGTGTTCGATGCACCGGACAGCAACTTGACCTGTCCCGATCGCCCGCGCAGCACGTCCGCGCCGCAATCGCTGACCTTGCTCAACGCGGACGAAGTGATGACCGCCAGCGAGGTCACCGCGGCGCGCCTGACGAGTGAAGCCGGCACGAATGCGGCGCGCGTCACGCTGGCCTATCGATTGATTCTGGGGCGCGGGCCTTCGGAGAAGGAGCAAGCAATAGCCGGCTCATTCTTGCAGAATGCGCCGTTGAGCGAGCTGTGCCGCGCGCTGTTCAACTTGAATGCGTTCGTGTACGTGGATTAGCGAGACCGGAATCCTAACCAGCCTGGACCATCTCGAACTCGGAACGACAGATTACCTCTTCGGTTCGTCTCATTATTAATAACACTCCGCTTCAGCGGGGTGTACTGATCAGACCGTGGGATAGAATACACTTTGTTGCATCGCATTTGGGCTCAGGCGCGACGAAGGAGAATATCCCTGGTGGTCCCTGACTAATCCTTGGGGCGTCTCTTGAAGGGACAGACGGACAACGGAAAAACCAGGAGCCTCCGTTGATCCATCGTCTCTTCCTGGGCGGCGGTCTGCCTCGCGGCTTGATTTGGGACGGAGTGGAATCCGTCCCTACCACGCTAAACACGTATGGAGCGGAGTGCTAATGAAGCGCCGACACGAGCGCAATCCATCGCAACCAGTTCATTTTCGTTACCGCTCTCACCATTTTTCCTTCTGTTCTCTTCGCCGGAAAGGTGTATTCTTCCTCAAAGCCATGAGCTGCCATTGCACGGGACCGAACGGACCCGAAACCAGGCCCACCTCACGCCGCGAATTCCTGCGGCGCAGCGGCTGCGGATTCGGGATGCTGGCGCTGACTTCCTTGCTGGATGCCGACGGTTTGCTGGCAGGCGACACGCCGGCGGGCCGCGTAACGCCGGTCAATCCTTTGCTCCCTAAGCCGCCGCATTTCCCGACCAAAGCCAAGAGCGTCATTTTTCTGTTCATGTCCGGCGGGCCGAGCCAGGTCGATTTGTTCGACCTGAAGCCGGACTTGATTCGCCTCGCGGGCCAGCCGATTCCGGAATCGTTCGGCACGTTCAAGACGCGCCGCGCGGTGGCGAAGAACAAACTCATGGCGCCGGTTCGTCCGTTCCGAAAGCACGGCCAATGCGGAATGGATGTCTCGGATTTTCTGCCCCACATCGCCGGCTGCGTGGATGACATTTGCCTCTTGCGCGGTTGCTATGGCGACAGCGTCACGCATCCGGAGTCTGTCTATTTGATGAACACGGGATCGATTCTGATGGGGCGACCGAGCCTGGGCGCGTGGGCGACTTATGGATTGGGCACTGAAAATCAGAACATGCCCGCGTTTGTGGTCATGCCCGATCCGAGCGGGTGGGTCAAAGGCGGCGCGCCCGCCTGGGGCAACGGCTACATGCCCGCCGTTTATCAAGGCACGATTTTGCGCGGCGGCGAATCGCCTATTCTGCACCTCAATACCCCGAAAGGAATCAGCGCGGCACAGCAGCAAGCCACGGTCGATTTCATCAACCGGCTCAACCGCGAAGACCTGAGGGCCGGGGAAGAGCAATCGGAGTTAGCGGCGCGCATTTCGGCGTACGAACTGGCGTTTCGCATGCAGGCCCACGCGCCGGACGTCGTCAATGTTTCGAGTGAGAGCGAAGCCACGAAGAAACTTTACGGCCTGGACAACAAAACGACCGCCGAATTTGGCCTCCGCTGCCTGCTGGCGCGGCGCATGATCGAGCGCGGCGTGCGGTTCGTGCAACTTTACTGCGGCGACACCAACGGCTGGGACGGCCATTCCGCTGTGGAAGACAATCACGCCAAACTTTGCGCTCAAAGTGATTTGCCCATCGCCGGTTTGCTGAAAGATTTGAAGTCGCGCGGGCTGCTGGACTCCACCCTCGTCGTCTGGGGCGGAGAATTTGGCCGGATGCCGATGAGTGAGGGTTCGGACGGCCGCGATCATAATCCCCACGGCTTCTGCATGTGGCTGGCCGGCGCCGGCGTCAAAGGCGGACGGGTCATCGGCGCGACCGATGCCGTAGGCCTGCGCGCCGAGCAGGAGAAAACTCACGTTCACGACATTCACGCCACTCTCTTGCACCTGCTCGGACTCGATCACACGCGCCTGACTTTCCGCCACAATGGCCGCGACGAACGGCTGACGGATGTGGCGGGTGAGGTGATCAAGAAGGCGATCGCGTAAACCGTCGCGAAGGTCCATTTCCCCGTAGCGCAGAGTTGGACCTGCCGTATCGCCGATTTGCAATCGGCGGTGCTTCGGCGAGTTCCAGAGCCCTCGAACTTGTCGAGCCCCTGCGGAATACAATTCCGCGATACGGCAGATTACAAATCTGCGTTTGAAGATGGAAACCCCGGAACATTTTCAACAAATCTACCGCGCGCAAATCCCCGAGGATCAGGATCACTGGCACTTCAACGTGGATCGGGAAGTAATGCTGGACAAGCGCGCCGCCACGGTTTTCGTCCGATACGTTGGCGATCCCGGCTTGAACAACATCCGCATTTACGCCCATTGCCTGGATGACCGGCCGAGAGCCGCCGCACCGATCACGGTAACGCACACCTGGGCCGAGAATGCGCAGCCCAAAAGCAAAACGGTGACGTGCGATCCCGGCGCGGCCTACTTGATTGAAACCGAGTCCGACCCGGTCGATGAATCGATCGCACTGGCGATTCCCAATGGGCTACGGAAATGAGTAATTGCCGCGACTCAGTGTTCGATTTCCCATTGACCGCGAATTTGGGGCGGCGATACGATCTCCATCATGAAACCACTGGCCAAATTCCATCGTCCTTCAATTGCCTTTGTCATTTCGCTTCTGGCAGGTGTGGGTGCTGTCGGAGCCAACGCGGCGGAAAGCAAACCGGGAGGCGTCCAGATCACGGAGCAGGACGGCAAGCTCGTCATCAAAGTCGGCGGCCAGCTCTTCTCCGAATACCACTCCAAAGCGTATGGCGGCAAAGAAGTGTCCAGGCCGTTTTTTTATCCTGTGATCGGCCCCGGTGGCGTGCCCATGACGCGCAATTGGCCAATGAAGGATGTTGAAGGCGAAGCGCACGATCATCCGCATCACCGCTCTCTTTGGTACGCTCACGGCGACATCAATGGCCATGACTTCTGGGCCGAGAGCGCCAAGTCAGGCAAGACCGTTCATGTTGCTTTTACGGAAATCAAATCCGGGCAGGATGTGGGTGTGATCCGGACTCAAAACAAACTGGTCGCGGTCGATGGAAAAATGGTTTGCACTGAAGATCGCACGATGCGGATCTACAATCGCGCTCACGACCGGATGATGGACTTCGAGGTGACGATTCACGCCTCTGAGAGCGACGTGACGTTTGGTGACACGAAGGAGGGGACGATGGCACTCCGTCTGAACGAGTCGATGCGCCTGACGAAACCGCCGGCCAAAGGTGAAAAGAAAAGCCGTCCTGGCGAAGGCCGCATCGTCAACAGCGAAGGCGTGCGCGACGGCCAGACCTGGGGCAAACGCGCCAAGTGGTGCGATTACTATGGGCCGGTCGATGGCAAGGTGGTCGGCGTCGCCATCTTCGATCACCCACAGAATCCGCGGCATCCGACCTGGTGGCACGTGCGCGATTACGGATTATTTGCCGCGAATGCCTTTGGCCGCCACGATTTCGAGAGTCTGCCCGACAGAAAGGCCGGCAACCTGGTTCTTCCGGAAGGCCAGAGCGTGACGTTCCGGTATCGCATCTACTTCCACGAAGGCGACGAGAAGCACGGGAAAGTTGCCGAACAGTACGAGGAATACGCGCGAACGAAGGTCGCCCAAAAGTAGGGCAGGCATCCTGCCTCCTTCTCGCTTCCGCAGAAGCCAATCGATTTTGGTTCATGAAGCAGATTGTTGCAACGGTTCATCTGGATTGAATTTCTGGGCAGGCTGGAAGCCTGCCCTACTTTGAAGCAATGAATTTAATTCGTCAGTCGTCCATTAACTACGAACCAAATTGAAAACCATGAAACATCTTACGCGTCGCTCCTTCCTGAAAAGTTCCCTGTTCACCGCCACCACGCTCAGTTTTTCCGCCCGTTCCTGGTCTCAAGTCCCCGGTTCCAGCGAAACCATTCGCGTGGCCGTGGTCGGCTTTGGCGGGCGCGGCGGGGACCACATCAACGGCATGCGTAAGCTGAAGGACAAGCAGGTTCGCATCGTTGCGCTGTGCGACGTGGACCAAACTGTTCTGAGCCGAGGGCTGGGTTCGCTCAACAAGGAAGGCAACGTGGCCGACGGATTCACAGACATCCGGAAATTGCTCGAGCGAAAAGATATTGATGTCATCACGACGGCGACGCCGAACCACTGGCACGCGCTGGCGACGATCTGGGCTGTGCAGGCGGGCAAAGACGTGTACGTCGAGAAACCCGTTTGCCATAATGTTTGGGAAGGCCGCCAGATGGTGCAGGCGGCGCGCAAGTATCAAAAGATCGTCCAAACCGGCACGCAGAGCCGGTCCAGCCACGGTATCCGAGAGGCAGTCGATTGGGTTCAAGCCGGGAACCTGGGCAAAATCCTTGTGGCTCGCGGTCTCTGTTACAAGCCACGTGGGAGCATCGGAAAAACCGAAGGCCCGCAGACAATACCGGACGAAATCAATTACGATCTCTGGTGCGGCCCGGCGCCCGTCGATCCGCTCCGGCGCAAGCGCCTGCACTACGACTGGCATTGGTTTTGGGCCTACGGCTGCGGCGATCTCGGCAACCAGGGCATTCACGAAATGGACCGCGCCCGCTGGTTCCTTGGCGTGTCGGAATTGTCCCCGCGCGTTTTCAGTTTTGGCGGCCGGCTCGGTTACCAGGACGACGCGGAGACGCCGAATACTCAGGTCGTATTCCATGATTACCCGAAGGCGCCGCTGATTTTCGAGGTGCGCGGTTTGCCGGAAAAGAGCGGTTCCAGGAACATGGACACGTTCATGGGCGGGCGGGTGGCGGCGATCGTGCACTACGAAGGCGGTTATGTCGTGAGTCCGAATTACAACAGCGCGATTGCTTACGACAAGGACGGCAAAGAAATCAAACGGTGGAGCGGCTCGACCGACCACTACGACAACTTCATCAAAGCGTGCCGCTCCCGGAAGCACACTGATTTGAACGCCGATATCCTCGAAGGCTACTTGTCGAGCTCGCTTTGCCACACCGGCAACGTGTCCTATCGGCTGGGAGCCAAGAAATCCCCGGACGAAGTCCGCGAGAAACTCAAAAGCAACAGCGCCGCGCTGGAAACATTTGGCCGAATGGTCGAGCACCTCAAGGCGAACGAGGTGGATCTCAATCACGACAAACTCACCTTCGGCGAGTTCTTGACCATGGACCCGAAGGCGGAGCGATTCACCAACAGCCGGGAAGCCGACGCCCTGCTCACGCGCCACTATCGCCGGCCTTACGTTGTGCCTGAAATCGTTTAGCCGAGCGTCGCCCTCACGAATGATTGCGCGTTCTCCATCGGGCGTCTCGTTCCCCTCACCCCAACCCTCTCCCTTGGGGAGAGGGGGTATCGAATTGCGCGGTGGCGCAGAAGAAGCCCGCTGGCATTCTGCGAGGCGTGGAGATCGGGATTCCCTCTCCTTGGGGAGAGGGCCAGGGTGAGGGGAAAGGTTGCTCAATCCAAACGCAGCGGAACCAAGTTTCTGAGCCTGATCCGAAAACACAAACCTGGAGATAATCAAATGAAAACACTGTCTCGTCGTCGTTTCATCAAATCCTCCCTCATCACCACCGGCGCCCTGAGCCTTTCGGCGCGTTCGTGGAATAATGTCCTGGGCGCAAACGAAGACATCCGCGTGGCGGTCGTTGGCTTCAATGGGCGGGGAGGCAGTCATATCAGCGGGTTCTCCAATATTCCGGGCGTGCGCCTGACCGGGCTTTGCGACGTGGACAGCAAAGTATTGGACGCCTCCGCGCAACGTCTGCAAAAGAAAGGCCAGACCATCGAAGCCCACATCGATGTCCGCCGCCTGCTCGAAAGCAAGAACATCGACGTTATCAGCACCGCCACGCCGAATCATTGGCATGGCTTGATCACGATCTGGGCGTGCCAGGCCGGCAAAGACGTCTATGTGGAAAAACCCATCTCGCACTGCGTCTGGGAAGGCCGGAAGGCCGTCGAGGCGGCTCGCAAATACAAGCGCATCGTCCAGGCCGGCACGCAAAGTCGCTCGAACGCCGGGTTGCGCGAAGCGCTCGATTGGGTGCGCGCGGGCAATATCGGCAAGATCAAGATTGCCCGCGGGCTTTGCTACAAGCCTCGTCCGAGCATCGGGAAAGTCGAGGGCCCGCAGCCGATTCCGCCTTCGGTGAATTACGATCTGTGGTGCGGTCCCGCGCCGAACGGTCCGCTGATGCGCAGCCGCCTGCACTATGACTGGCACTGGGTCTGGGCCACGGGCAACGGCGACATTGGCAATCAGGGCATCCATCAGATGGACATTTGCCGCTGGGCGCTGAACAAGCCGGAGCTTTCGCCGAAGATCCTTAGTGTTGGCGGCCGGCTCGGTTACGCCGATGATGGCGAAACGCCGAATACGCAATTTGCCGTGCACGATTATGGCGATGCGCTGCTGATCTTCGAGGTCCGCGGTTTGCCCGCCGGCACCGGGAAACGCGAGATGGACAAATACCGCACGCAAAGCGTCGGGCACGTGATCGAATGCGAAGGCGGCTACCTGGCGGGCACGTCGGTTTATGACAACGACGGGCAGGTCATCCGCAGTTTCATGGGGCGCGGCGAAGAAGGACACTTTGAGAATTTCATCAAGGCCGTCCGCAGCCGCAAAGTTTCGGATCTCAACGCGGACATCCTGGAAGGCCACCTTTCCAGCGCGCTTTGCCACACCTCGAACATCTCTTATCGCCTGGGCAAAGAGGCGAACCCGGAGGAAATCCGCGAGGCGCTCAAGGCGGACAAAGCCGCCGTGGAAACCCTGGGCCGGATGGAAGAGCACCTGGCGGCGAATGGCGTCGATCTGAAAAAGACCCGAGCTTCGTTGGGGGCCTTCTTGCGGATGAACGGCAAAACCGAGCGGTTCATCGACAATCCTGAAGCCGACAAATTGTTGAAGGACAACTACCGTCCGCCGTTCGTCGTTCCGGAAAACGTCTGATCCTTGCGATGCATCGCGCTTTTCTCCCTCTCCTCCCAAGCAAGGAGGAGAGGGCAGGGGAGGGCGTTCGGTCGAGAATTCCCCTCTCCCCGACTCTCTCCCTACTCGTTCCTCGCGGGGAGAGAGAGATAACGGGACGAGTGCTGAATCAATTACTTTTGGCAACCGATCTGAACGCTCGCACGTCATGAACATCATTGCTTCCCTCCCAATCGGCGCCGTCTCCACGTGGCTCCTTCTCCTCGGCGCCCCCGGCGCTTCAGCGCAGACCCCCGCGGCTGACGGCCCCAAAGCCCAGTTCCCTCCCACTCGATCCGGTGGGGCGCTGGTATTCCACGAGAAGAGCAAACTCCCTTTGCCCGACGGCTTCAGACTTCTCTACGAACAGACGTTCGAGGACGAATCCGCGTTGAAGCATTTCGTGTTCACGGACGCGAAGGTCTGGAAGTTCTCCGCGGATGAAAAGTCCTCCGCGCTGGAACTCGTCGCGCAAAGCAAATACACCCCGAAAGTGCGCTCGCCCTTCAACATCGCCTTGATCGCGGAAAAGGCCTTTGGCGACTTCATTCTCGAAGCGGACCTCGTTCAGACGGGGCGAGAATACGGGCACCGCGACATGGTCCTGGTCTTCGGGTTCAAGGATCCGAGCAAGTTTTACTACGCGCACATCGCGACGGCGGCCGACCCCAATGCGCACAACATTTTCATCGTGAATGACAAACCGCGGACCAACATCGCCAAAGAAACCACCCAAGGCGTCAACTGGGGCCTGAACGTCTGGCACAAAGTCCGCCTCGAACGAAAACTCTCCGACGGCTCGATCAAGGTCTATTTCGACGATTTGACGAAACCGATCATGGTTGCCGAGGACAAGACTTTCGGCGCCGGGCACATCGGTTTCGGTTCGTTTGACGACACGGGAAAGGTGAACAACATCAAGATTTGGGGCGCCTCGGTCGAAACGAAGAAAATCGAGTATTTCACTCGGCCGTGATGGAGGACGACCTGGTTCGCGAAAGCCCCATGAAACGTACCCCCTCAGTTAAGGTAGTTAGTTAAGGTGGAGCGAGGCTCCTGCCGAGCCATGCCATCGAAGAAAAGCTCCGCAGGAGCGTCGCTCCACCGTCGTTAACTGAAGAGTTACCATGAAAGAACTTCTGCGGTTCTCTCTCCTTTTCGCCACGGCAGCCTCCGCGGCGTCCGGTGAACGAACGTCGAACGTCGATCGATTCCTGCAGGAGCATTGCCTCGAGTGCCACGACGCCGAGACGCAGAAAGGCGGACTGGATCTGGCAGCGCTGAAATTCGATCTCGCGAACTCCACCAACTTCAATCGATGGGTTCTCGTGCATGATCGCGTGAGCGCCGGTGAAATGCCGCCGAAGAAAAAACCCCGCCCGAATTCGGCGGAGCTGGCCGCGTTCG
Organism: Verrucomicrobiota bacterium; assembly: GCA_016871535.1. Lineage (NCBI taxonomy): Bacteria > Pseudomonadati > Verrucomicrobiota > Verrucomicrobiota bacterium. Next base: position 6,951 of record VHCZ01000023.1, on the reverse strand, counting down.
CCAGGTCGCTGTCCGGTTCGCTCGTCGCTGCTGAACAGGCCGACCTGAAGCGTGAAGGCCGTGCCACGCAGCGGCGGCTCAATCGCTACGAGTACGAAAACGCGCTGCGGGATTTGTTGCAGGCGCCGTGGCTGCAGATCAGGGACTCGCTTCCCGAAGACGGCGAAGCGCACCGTTTCAACAAGGTCGGCGATGCGCTGGATGTGTCGCACGTGCAAATGGCGCGCTACCTCAACGCCGCGGACTACGCGCTCCGTCAAGCCATGGCGCCCTATGCAGCTCGTCCCGAGACGAACACGGTCCGCTATTACGCGCGCGACCAGCGCAGTTACACCGGGCCGATGAAATTTTCCGTGTTCAACACGGCGCCGGAACGCGCCACGTTTCCCGTGCTCGGTTTTCAGGGGCAGCCGGACGTGCGCCGCGGCGACGCGCCAATCACCGTCGGCAGCACCAACGCGGAGTTGCGCGAACTGGAGGGCGTCGGCGTGGTCGCGAGCGCTTACGAGCCGATTGAGCCGAAGTTCAACCAGTTCCGGGCTCCCTTGGCAGGCCGCTACAAACTCCGTTTCCATGCCTATTCGGTTTGGGTCGGCCTCGGGCCGAGCAACAAATGGTTCATTCCCAATCTGGATGATATTTCTAAAGGCCGCCGCGACGAACCGGTCACGATCACGGCCGAAACTCCCCCTCGTCTGCTGCGCAAGCTCGGCGATTTTGATGTCACGCCGGAACCGTCCGTGCATGAACTCGACGTCTGGCTGCTGGCCGGCGAGATGATCCGTCCGGACGCCGGACGACTTTTTCGTTCCCGCCCCGGCGCGTCGCGCTGGCAGAATCCACTCGCGGAAAAGGACGGGCAACCGGGCGTCGTGTTCCGGTGGCTCGAAGTCGAAGGCCCGATTTATGACGAGTGGCCGCCGGCGGGACACAGACTCCTCTTCGGCGACCTGTCATTGGTCAGCCGAAAAGTGGACGCGAACGCAGAAGGGCGCGCCGCGAGAAATCTGGCCCGCACCAATCGGTTCGGCGACCGCCGGTTCACGCCGCCGCCGGGAGTTGAGGTCTTCTCAGACCAGCCGTTGCGCGATGCGAAACGGCTGCTGCCTGAATTCATCCGCCGCGCTTATCGCCGGCCCACGAGCAAGGTCGAAGTAGCGCGCTTTCTTCCCGTCGTCGAAAACGCACTGAAGCTGGGAAACAGCTTCACCGACGCCATGCTGGCGGCGTACACGGCCGTTCTTTCTTCGCCCGGCTTCATTTGCCTGGAAGAAAGGCCAGGACGTCTCGACGACTACGCGCTTGCTTCGCGCCTTTCCTTCTTTCTCTGGAACTCGCCGCCGGATGATGAACTGCGGCTTTGCGCGGCGATGAATGAGTTGTACAAACCGAACGTGTTGCGCGCCCAAACGGAACGCCTGCTGGCCGATCTCAAATCCCGCCGCTTTGTGGAGGCCTTTCTCGATTACTGGCTGGACTTGCGGAAGATTGTGGCCACCGCGCCGGACGCGAATTTGTACGGCGATTACTACCTGGACGATTTGTTGACCGAATCCGCGCTGGAGGAAACTCGGCTGTTCTTCGCGGAACTGCTGCGGTGCGATTTGCCCGCCCGCAACATCGCGGCGTCGGATTTTGCCCTGCTGAACGAACGGCTCGCGGCGCATTACGGATTGTCGCCCGTGCAGGGCGTGGCTCTGCGCCGGACTGCGCTCCCGGCGGACAGTGTTCGCGGCGGATTGCTGACCCAAGCCGCCGTGCTGAAGGTCACCGCCAATGGCACCACAACTTCGCCCGTGTTGCGCGGCGCATGGATCATGGAACGCATCCTGGGCCAGAAACCGCCGCCGCCGCCGCCGAGCGTTCCTGCCGTTGAGCCGGACATTCGCGGCGCCGTCACCATTCGCCAGCAGCTTGACCAGCATCGCACGCTGGAAAGCTGCTCCGCCTGTCACGCAAAAATTGATCCGCCCGGCTTCGCCCTGGAGAACTTCGACGTCCTGGGCGGCTGGCGCGAGCGCTATCGCGCTGAAGGCGGCGGGACGCCGGAGAAAGGCCTGGCCAAGAGCGGACAGAAATTCGCGTTCCATTATGCGCTGCCCGTGGATTCCAGTGGCGTGCTGCCCGACGGTCGAACATTCCGCGACGTGCGCGAATTCAAACAACTTCTGCTGGCCGACGAAGCGCAGCTCGCGCGCAATCTCGCGCGGCAACTGGCCGTCTATGCCACCGGCGCGCCGATTCGCTTCGCGGACCGTCCCCAAATCGAAGCCATTCTCCAACGCGCCAAACCGAGCCACTACGGCGTGCGCTCGCTCATGCATGAAATCGTGCAGAGCGAATTGTTCCGGAACAAATAGAAGGTAGCGGCGACATCGAGACGGGGAGCGCACGCGCCTCGCGTGCTGTGGTCGGCGCCCTCGCCGACCACCTCGGTGGGTTCGAACAACCATCACTTAAATTTGGGAAGTGACCAACCGATGCGTTCCTTCCGACCGGCGAGGCGCCGGTCGGAACACGCGAGGGCGCGTGTGCTCCCCATCCCGGATGGCATGCTCACCGCTCATCCAATGAAGTCTATGCATTGACGCCGCCGCTGAGAGACAACGCGACAAAGTGTAAGCTTGTCGCATGAAAATCACCCCAACAGGCTCAGAAAGCACTGCCGAGTCCAGAGACTCCATGGAAACGTGCCAACCTGGAGCGGCGTCGTGCGACCCCTCATGACTCCAACTGCGGCCACCGATCTTGAAGGTGAAGGCTGCCGCCCTCGTTAGCGAAGTGAGGAAACGCACTGAGAAAATCGCCGCGCTGCTCTCCAGCACCACGCCGCCGGATCTCGTCCTGAACCGCCACTGCGCTGAGTGCGAATTCCAGGCCCGCTGTCGGAAGATCGCCATCGACAAGGACGATCTGAGCCTGCTGGCCGGCATGAGCGCGAAGGAGCGCCAGAAACTCCGCAGCAAAGGCATCTTCACCGTCACGCAACTTTCCTACACCTTCCGTCCGCGCCGGCGCCCGAAACGGCTGCGCGACAAACGCGTCGGCCGGGTCGAGCGGGTTGGCCAGGACTGCAGGATTCCGCAGCAGCACATAAAGCTCGATCAGGACGAGTTCGCAAACGGCCACGGTGTTCGGCGTTGCGGGTAAGGAGGCGAAAAAAGCGCGTGCATCATTGTATTCCGCACAGTCCTGGTTCAGCGAGTACAGGAGGAGGTTGGTGTCGAAGGAAATCATAGTGGCTCAAACGGCCGCTTCGTTTCCCAGCAGGCGCCAGGTCTCGACCGAGACGCGGAAGGCCCCGAGATGGCGGCCTTCTGGAAATCGCCAGTCGCCGTTCGCTGTCGGCTGGCGTGGTGCCTGACGCAGGACCATCTGTTCTGCGGCCTTGCAAAGCACTTCCGGCACGGTCAAGTGCAGTCGGCCTGCCAAAGCTTCGATGCGGCAAATCGCACTTCCAAAAGAATTCAACAGGAGAAAACTGAGATAGCGGAGGTGAATGAGGTTCTTGGGAGGATCCGCACTCCTGCGCGCACTTCACACCGGCGGATCCGAAAGAAGGTCTCCCGCCGAGTGGCTGATCGACTTTTACGTTTCTCCTAAAATCCTCCTTTTCTAATCCGCAAGCGTAAGTAAATTACGAGCCAGTAAGCCGCCAACCATTTGCGCCTATGATGACCAACGCCCCCTTTGTTTCCACGCGTTCCCCGCTTTCCCGCCGCAAATTTCTCCGCGGCGCCGGCATCTTGCTTTCGCTGCCGCTGCTGGAGGCGATGACGCCGGCCTTTGCCGCCGTGGCGAAGCGCACGGCAAGCGATGGGACGCCAGGCGGCAAACGGCGGCGCTTCTTCGGCATCTGCAATAACCTCGGCTTGTTGCCGGACCATTTCTTCCCCAAGCAGAGCGGGCGGGACTACCCCCTGCCGCCCTACCTCGAAATCCTCAGGGACCACCGCGACGATTTCACGGTGTTCAGCGGCGTGTGGCATCCGGACGTGGATGGCGGGCATCCGGCGGACAACTGTTTTCTCACGGCCGCGCCGCATCCGGGCAGCGCCGGCTTTCGCAACACCATCTCGCTCGATCAATACATCGGCGAGCGCATCGGGCATCTGACGCGATTTCCGTCGCTCACGCTCGGCGTCAACGTACAGCAAGGGGTGCGCAGCCTTTCCTGGACGGGGTCGGGCGTGCTCATTCCCTGTGAAGAGAAGGCCGCCGACGTTTTCGCCCGGATGTTCCTGGAGGGAACCCAGGACGAGACCGAAGCGCAGGTTCGCAAACTGGAGACCGGCCAAAGCATTCTCGACGCTGTGGCCGGGCAGGCCAAAGAATTACAGCGCAATGTCAGCGCCCGCGACCGCGACCGGCTCGACCAATACTTCACCAGCGTGCGCGAATTGGAGCGGCGCATGCAGATGTCGCGCGAATGGGAACGCAAGCCCAAGCCGAAAGTGAGCGCTTCGGTGCCGCTCGATCCCGCCAGTCCCGCCGCCTACATGGAAAAGGTGAAGCTGATGTACGACATGGCGCGCCTTGCCTTTGAAACCGATTCCACACGCTCGATCTCGCTGCTGCTCGACAGCGTGAACTCGCCGGCCATCGAGTTCGGCGACGTGAAAACCAGCGACGGCTACCACAATCTTTCCCATCACGGCAAATCGGCGCAAAAGCTGGCGCAGTTGAAAGCCATCGACGAATGGCACATGAACCTGCTCGCGAATCTCTTCCGCGAACTCAAGGCCGTGCAGGAAGACGGCGAACCGCTCCTCGACCGCACAATGATTCTCTACGGCTCGAACCTCGGCAACGCGAACACCCACGTGACGACGAACATGCCGGCCCTGTTTGCCGGCGGCGGCTTCAAGCACGGCCAGCACCTGGCGTTCGACACGGCGCACAATTATCCGCTGCCCAATCTGTTCGTCTCCATGCTCCAGCGGATGGGTTTGGAAACGGACAAATTCGCGTCCTCCACCGGCACGATGCGTGGGCTGGAGATGGGGTCGTCGTAGGAAACGACCATTCCGGAGAAGAGCGCGCGCGCGTCTCGCGGCCGGGTCGAGGCTCCGTATGTGTTAGCGCCGGTACGTACCGATTCCACTCCGTCCCTGCTAATCTTGGAGGCCGTCCTTGAATGGAGAGACGGACAATGGAAAAACCAGGAGCCTCCGTTGCCCCACCGTCTCTTCCTGGAAGGCAGTCTGCCCTCAAGGTCTCAGTTGGGACGGAGTGGAATCCGTCCTTACCGCGCAAAACAGGTACGGCGCCAGTCGGCACCCGCGAGGGCGCGTGTGCTCCCCTTCAAACGCAGACGGGATAGTGCGCCTGGTTCCGCCAGAGGTATAGAACACGCCGGGTGGTGTTGGGATGCGAGGCGGTACGGTCGTCCACTTCAACGGGCAATTGGAACAGCACGCGTTGAGGGCAGCTCTCGATTTCGCGCGTCAACCGCTCCGCCAGGCCAATCGACCACCCTTTGCTGCCGCGCTCGTAGAGGCTGCGGTCCAGGGGCAAAAGCGGCAAATCTTGCAGATGCCGCAGTTCAGCCGCCAATTCCTCCGCGCCTTCCTCGGCGGCGCCGGACGGAGCGTCCTGGAGAAAGCCGAGGAAACCTCCGAGGGAGATTCGGCCGGCGGCGCTTTTCTTTTGCCCCACGAATTTTTGGAACTCCCGCTCAAATTCCTGCGGATCCGCTTTTCCGAATGGGACCGCGGCTTCATAGGCTTCCGCAAGACTGGCCAGGTTGAGAGGGCTCCCTTGTTGGCGGGCTTCAAAAATCCGGAGGAGCAATTTCTGCCGGGTCTCCTGTTCGGCGGCGATTTTCATTTCGCAACTGAGCGCCGGCAGCAAACCCGCGGCGTGCGCGCCAAAATCGTCACAGAGAAACTCGATGCCACGCGAAAGCCGCAGGTGCGGGAAAGCGATCACCCAGTCGAGCGCCCAAAGAATCGCCAGCGGCGCGAGGATCGCCACGGCGGCGGATTCGAGCCGCGCAGTGATCGCGAACGAGGCGATCCCGGCGAACGCCGCGTGCAGCAGATAGCAGCGGGACAGCAACGGCGCGTACGGAAACACATGGCCCAGTTCGTGTCCGACCACGCTCGCCAGTTCCGGTTCGTCCAGCAAGTGGAGGATGGAACGGTTCAGAAACACGCCGTTGAACAGGTGCAGGCCGGGCCAGAGCTCGCAGCGCACGGCATGGGCGTTCACGTCTTTCGCGCGGATAACAAAGACCGGCGCGGCGTCCGGTTTAAGCCCAAGTTGCGCAAAGACGCGCCGCGTCAGAGCCAGGAGGGAGTCCCGGTTGTGAATGCCGAATTGCGCGTCCGGGCGGATTTCGTTCAGCTTTTTCTTGTTCAGGAAGACGTGGTGCAGGAACCAGCGGAAAACCCCGAATCCGCCCAGAGCCAGCGCCAGCCAGGGAAGCGCCGAGGTGACCTGCAGGCCGCGGCCCAGAAGCCACAAACTCAGACCGGCAATCACGATGATTTCAAACGCCAGCGCCCCTTTCGATATGGAATCCGTGCGCGCGTAATGTTCGAGCAAGGCGTCGCGCGCCGGCGTTTCGAGGCGCCGGCCTTCGGAGGGAATATGGACCTGTTCCTCCTCCATCTGGGCCATCACACTGAACTGTGACTATTCAGTCCGACGCCGCTCTTCCCCTCACCCCGGCCCTCTCCCCTGGGGAGAGGGAGAACATTTCCACGGCGTTGTTCTAATTCACGATTCGGTGACCATTCCTGCGCCGAGGAAAACCCCTCCCTCTCCCTGAGGGAGAGGGAGGGGGTGATGGGGAACGCGGCGTCGAATTGCATAGTCACGCCTAAGTGGTCCGTTTCGTAAATACGCTCACGTTCGTTGCGCCCAATTTGGCCTGGGGCAAGGCGCGACGAGCGAGCATCCCCCGCCAGTGGGGCTGTGACCGAGGAGCAACGCAGCCCCAGGCAA
>VHCZ01000022.1 GCA_016871535.1 Verrucomicrobiota bacterium | reverse complement strand
GTCCCAACTCCGTGCGCGGGTCGAATGAAAACGCCCTTCCACCCGCGCCGAGCAACACGTCGCCCACCGCCAGCACGCCGTCCGCCGGCGAGCCTTTGTCCACGGTGGTGATCTTCACCTGCCGCGCATCGGAGGTCACCATCTTGTCGCAAAACATCCAGCCGCGCGCCCCGGTGGGGCTGAGGTTCCAGTCGTGCTTGGCATCCGCGGGAATGGCATCGCCTTTAGTGAAATCCGGCATGGTCAGCGTTTTGCCGCCGCTCGCGCCGAGCGCGGACGAAGCGAAGCCGAGGCCGAAGCACGCGGCGCAGACAAGTGCGAGGGATTTGTTGATCATGGTGCGAGTCTTCATTGGGAATTGGTCCTGCAAATTATTGGCCCGGCTTGATCCAGATGTTGCGGAAGACGACGGGGTTCCCGTGGTTTTGCAGGAACACCGGCCCGTCAGGTGCCGTGAGCGGACGCGAGAACGGGGCGGCGGTGGTGAAGTCCTTCGGGAGTTCGAGGTTCTCGTGGACCACCACGCCGTTGAGTTTGACGGTGATGCGCGGCCAGGCGGTGCGTTTGCCGGCCTCATCGAATTTCGCCGCGATGAACTCGACGTCGTAGGTCTGCCAGGCGAGCGGCGGCAGGCACATGTTCAGGCGCGGCTTGGAGACGGAGTAGATGCCGCCGCATTCATTGTCGCGGCCTTCGAGGCCGAACGAGTCGAGGATCTGCGTCTCCCAGCGGCCGCTGTGATACACGCCGCTGTTGCCGCGACCCTGGCCGCGCGCGGCGGGCATGTAGGGCGCGCGGAATTCGAGATGCAGCGTGTAATCCGTGAAGCGCCGCTTGCTCGTGCAGTCCGTCGCCTGCAAAAGGCCGTTGTCCACTTTGCCCTTCTCCCATTCGTCCGCATTCGATCCGTCGAAGAGCACCACCGCGTCTTGTGGTGGCTTCGCGCCCAATGTCGGACTGCTACGCTCGGTGCGTTTCAGTTCCTTCTTCGTGCCGCCCGTCTCGCTCAAGACAAGCCGGCCGTTCGCGATTGCGGCGGTGAATTTCCCGACCTCGTCCTTCAAGGCGACGGTGTCCGCCTCCCGGCCACCCTTGAGAACGCGCCGCGCTTTTCCCGGCTCCCAGCCGGCGCCGGGCAGGCCGCCTTCGAGCAGGTAGCCGTCGAACTTGCCCGCGCCGAGCGCGACCACCTGCATTCCCATCCCGTCACCGGCGTACTCGCCCTGGATGGTGAAGTCCGTGTCTTCACGCGATGCGGTCGCGGGATCGGTCCACACCTTGTTGGGAACGCGCGGTTCAGCGGCCGCCGCCGCGAAGGTGATGACGCTCAAGACGCAGCTAAGGCAGTAGGCGAATGATGTTTTCATGGGATAATGGTTTGAGATTCAGACCAACTCTTGTTGTTCATCGGTGAAATTAAATGTGGCGTTCTTCCTCACCCCGAGACTGTTCGCGCTTTGCACCCTGGAATCCATGCTGGCTGACAGAAAGAAGAGGGCAGGAAAAAATGTCCCTTTTTCCGCCCCTGCCTTTCTGTCGGTTGTCCGGTTCATGAAAAAGGAGCGCAGACGATGCCACCGAACAACATCAGCAGTTGGTATCAGGTGTGGCATGAGTTGTCTTTTGTTCCCGGCGTCAAAGCGTTTCGCCGAAGCGCCAGCCTTCGCGAGCGGGTTCCTTGACGAAGGCGTTCAGCTCCGGGCGGTTGGTGATGCGCCCGGCCTTCGCGTTCCACTCGATACGCGTGTTGAATCGCTGTGCCAGCACGCCCAGCAAAATGATCTCGGTGAGATTCGCCGAGACTTTGAAATTCGATCCCGGCTCCGGCCCCTCGCCTTTGATGGCCCGCAACCACTCGCGAAACGGCCCGCCCGACACGCGCGGAATCGTCTTCGGCGGCGGACTCTTCTTCCACGCCTCGCGGACGTCATCGGGCAGAATGAGCGGTGCCCCGGCGTGCGTGCCGCAGCCGAGCAGGCCCTTGGTGCCGACCAACCAGCAGGCGCGATCGAGGTGGGAGGCGTCCTCCGCGCCAAAAGCATCAATGCGCCCAACCTTCTTCCAATCCTGCGGTCCGTCGAACCAATCGAGCCTCACCGGCCCGCGCGCACCCTTGGCGGGAAAGTGAAATCGGACATGGCTCGCGCTGGGAATCACGCCCTCCAGCGATTTCTCGCGCCGCAAACACTCGACCGCCGTGGGCGGATCGAGATCGAGCGCCCACACCGGCGTGTCCAGCGTGTGGCAGCCGAAGTCGCCGAGCATCCCGCAACCGAAGTCGTAAAACGCGCGCCACTTCAGCGGCAGATAATCGCGACAAAAATCCCGCTGCGCCGCCGGCCCAAGCCAGAGGTCCCACGCCAGTCCGTCCGGCACCGGCGAGGAAGGCGGCGGCATCGTGGCGGGATTGCCGAAGTGCTCTCCGCCCATCTGCGGCCCGCTGTTGCGGCAGAACACCTGAGAGACTTCACCAATCACTCCGGCGCGCACCGCCTCGACCGAGTTGCGGATGCCCTCGTCGGCGTGGCCCTGATTGCCCATCTGCGTGATGACTTTGTAGCGCTCCTTCGAGCGGGCCAGCGTGCGGCACTGCCAGATGTTATGCGCCAGCGGCTTCTGCGTGTACACGTGAATCCCGCGCTCCATCGCCATCTGCGTGGCGGCGAAGTGCGTGTGGTCCGGCGTCGAAACCACCACCGCGTCAATCTCCCGGTGCATCTTGTCGAGCATCACGCGGAAGTCGTCGAAGAACGGCTGGTTGGCGCGCCAGTTCTTCATGTTCTCCGCGCACTGCGCACGGTCCACGTCGCAGAAGGCGACCAGGTTCTCCTGCGAGCAACCCTGCTGGTACGGCTGCTGCGCGATCCACCCGCCGGAGCCGATGAAGGCAATATTGAGTTTGCCATTCGCGGACTTGCCGGGCTTGGCGATGGCGAAGGGCACGGGTGCCAGGCCGGCCGCGACACCGGCGACAGTTTTCAGGAAGGTTCTGCGTTTCATAAATTGGGGCTGAACAGCGTTCTGGAGTCAGGTTGCAATGTTACGACACCTTGAGGCCCTAGGCCACGACCATATCCGGTTTGTTCTGGCCCTCTTTGACGGTGTATCGGCCCGGCGCATAGACGCGCGGGACGAAGCTCTCCGTCTGCGAACGCAGGGTGTGGGTGGAGCAGTAGAGCGTGAAGAGACGAGTCGTCATAAATCAGGCCTATTGAGTTGTCGGAATTCTGCCACCGCTTCGCCCAGGCTTCTACAATCTCTTAGCTTGCGAATATGCTCCGGCCTGGTGCCGCAACAGCCGCCCACAATCTGCGCCGGCCAGGTTTGAGCACATCGCAAGTAACCATCCGGGTTTACGGCGTCCGTGTTGATCCAGCCGTCCTTCTCGTCGGCGTAGCCAATGTTGCCATAGGCAATGAGCGGAAAATCGGGGCCGCAGACAGCCTGCAACTCGGCCAGTGGTTTGGCCAGAGTGTGAGCCGGACCGCAGTTTACGCCCAGGGCATTCACGCCCAGCGGCATCAACATTTCCGCGGCAATTGCCACGGATTCGCCCGACAGGATTCGGCCTTCGCGGCCGCACACAAAACTAACCCAGGCAGGCAGGCCGGTGGCTGTCGCCAGTTTGGCCGCGATGACGGCTTCCCGGATTGAATTCATCGTCTCGATCAACAGCAGGTCAACGCCCGCATCCACGAGATGCTGGATGCGCTCGGAGTGCTCGGCGCGGCATTCGTCATCGGGCGGCACCAGGTCGGGGCGATAACAATCTTCCAGTGGAGCCACCGAGCCGGCCACTCGTGCAGGTTGGCCAAATTCGGCGACCGCCTCTTGGGCGGTCGCCACCGCGCGCAGGGTCAATTCGCGCGCGTCGTGTCCTTTGCCCGCCAGCACCCGGCGATGGGTGCGAAAGGTGTTGGCGGTGAGGATGTCCGCGCCCGCGTTCAGGTAGTCCAGATGTATCTGGCGCAACGTATTCAACCCGGTGTCAGTGGTGAGCGCATTCGCCGACCACAACGGCAAGCCGGTGTCCACTCCGTGCCGGTTCAATTCCGTGCCGGTCGCACCATCCAGTAAGAGAAGTTCACCCTTCATGGGTTGCCCATTCCGGCGGGGCACTTACCCGCACACCCTCATTCGCGCCGAGGTTCCAGTCGTGCTTCGCGTCTGCGGGAAATGGCGGAGACGCTGCCAGGAAGCGCCAAAAGCGCAGCAGCTGAGAAGGACGTCAGGGACTTGGCCAATGGATAACGACAGGCCTCCGCCTGGCCGGAGGCGTCGGTGGTCACGCGCCACATCACCTCGCCCTGCTCGTAAAACTGGATCAGAGCGTCCGCCACGGCCTTCTCATCGGGATCAGTGACTTTGAATTCCACCGTGGCTTGCTCTCCTGGCAGAGGTTGAAAGAGGAATTGCCAATCCACCGCCTCATTCTTGAGTTTGACCAGACAGGAGTTTCGGCCTTCGCGGAGTTTGATTGGCAAAACGGGAGGAACACCGAAGCGTGCCGGCGCGTCTGTTGGCGTTGGTGTAAGTTTGGTTCCGTCCAACCAGATGGAAGCCGGGGAGTTGTTCAGAAACCGAAAAGTGGTCTCCCTGGATTGGTCGCTCTCCAGTTGGCAATAAGCATAGGCGACAGACCGATTCTGAATGCCGAAGATCTGCCCCAGATTGACCCAGGCGCTCTTCGATCGCAGTCGAGTCCAGGACAGCCGCCTCCCATCGGCGGTCGTGACGGACTCGCCTTCCTTGGGCCGGAGGTTCGCTTCGCCTCCGAGGCTCGCGAGGAAGTCGGTTTCCATGCCTTGGGAGGGAAAGGGTCCCAGGACGAGCCAGTCCTGGACAACGGAGCCGTCCACGTTGTGCGCCGGCGCTTCGCGATCCGCCGTTTGCGATGTCGCCACCCCGCCGGCCAGCGCGGACGCCAGAAGGCAAGGCCCGAGGATTGTGGTTGCCGAGAGGAAACGTGACATACGCTGCAAACCTCGCCCAGAAACATGTTGCCTCCGGCTCAAGTGGCCGAGGACTTTCAGATTGAAGCACTCACGCTGGAAGAAAGCAATCGCTTCGCCTTGCCCCTTGGGCGCATCTGGACACTGCCACCGAACGTCGTCACTCCCGAATGCGGGCGTAGCGGCGGAGTTGCGTCGCGGGCCGTGCAAATCTCCAAATCCTAATCCTCTAGTATTCTCGGTTCCTCTTAATGCCCGGTTTGGGAACAGGATACTTCCCGTCTGCGCCCAATTGCACGGGCGCGGGAGAATCCTTCGTCAGTTTATCCGCATCCGGCGCGAACTCGTGTTCGGAGTTGAGGATCTCTTCGTAAGTGACCTCTTGCCCTGTGTGCGCTGCCATCCGGCCCATGCTGGTGACCAGGCTGGCTTCCACGCCGCGTTTGACCTCGTTGTAGGGCCGGTTGTTCCGGATCGCATCCACCAGGTCTTCCCATTCGAGATCGTAGGGACTCGGCTCCGGCGCCGGTGGCCGCGAGAAAGCCCAGGCGACGTTCTCGCTGGTGTAGTCTCGCGCGTTCGCATTCTGATCTTTGAAGATGCGGACGCGTCCGGGCGTGTGGCTGTTCGTCGAAACAATCGCGGATCCTTTGCTCCCATGCACGTAACTCGCGAACTCGGCCTTGCACCCGCTCATGTTTCGCCCGTCATAGAACAACTTTGTTCCGTCGGGATACGTGTATTCGACGGCATAACTGTCGAGATTCTGATCCAAGGACTCGCCGCGATAATGCCGGCCACCGAGCGCGTGCGCCTTCACCGGCCAGGCGTTCTTCATCCAGGAACATTCGTCGATCTGGTGGATGTAATAATCGCTGAACGCCCCGCCGCTGGCCCACAGAAATGCGTGGAACCTCTGGATTTGATAATACAACTCGCTGAGCGGCCCATTGTTCTTTCGAGCCAAAGCCGATGCACCGGACATGCGATAAGCGCGCATCGCAATGATGTCCCCGATCTGGCCATCCTGAATCCGCTGCCACAATTCCTGGCGGCCCTTGCAATGGCGGATCATCAGGCCGACGCCGACCTTCATGTTCTTCGCCATGGATTCTTCGCCCAACTTGAACATGCGGCGTGACGTGGGGCCATCGACTGTGACCGGTTTTTCCATGAAGACGTTGAGGCCTTTCTTGACCGCGTAAGTGAAATGCACCCAACGGAACGCCGGGGGCGTAGCGAAGATCGCCACGTCATTCGGTTTGAGCGAATCCATCGCTTTCTCGAACGCATCGAGCCCGATGAATTTCCGTTCCTCAGGCACATCCATCTGGCTGGAGTATTTCTTGTTCAGATTGTTGAAACTGCTGTTCAGCCTGGCCTCGAACACATCCGCCATGGCGACCAGCTTGATCGGGCCTTGCTTGGAAGTCTTGAGCGCATTTTCGGCTGCGCCCGAACCGCGCCCGCCGCAGCCGATCAGGGCCAGTTGAATGGTGTTGTCCTCGGCGGCGTGGACATGAGGAAGCGCAACGCCAGCCAAGGCTGAAGCGGTGGCCAGTTTGCCGGTAGTTTTCAGAAATTCACGACGAGAAGTGGGGTGTGTTAAAGGAGTATTCATAGCTGATAAAGTAAGGATGCTGACGCGCAGGCCTTTATTCAACCGAACATTCCTTCCCGTAGCGCTGCCCAACAAGTGCTTGCGCAAAGACAATTTTCGTGGAGGATGCGCGCATGATTCTGGCAGGCGACATTGGAGGAACGAACACGCGGCTGGGCCTCTTCGAACTGGTGCGCAACCGCCCCAAATTGGTCAGCATTCAAATCTTTCCAAGCCGTCAATATCCGCGGCTTGAAGACATCGTCGAGGAATTCTTGACCAAAAACTCGCTCCCCATCACCGCCGCTTGCATCGGCATCGCCGGGCCGATCAAAGACGGCCTTTGCGAGACGCCCAACCTCCCGTGGATCGCCGATTCGAAGAAGCTGGGCGAAGTCCTCGGCTTGCACCGCGTCGAGTTGATCAATGATCTCGAAGCGAACGCCCATGGCATTTCCGTGCTGGCGAAGGAAGATTTGGTTTTGCTCAACGCGGGCGAACCCGACGCCAACGGAAATGCCGGTCTGATTTCTGCCGGCACCGGCCTCGGCGAAGCCGGCCTGCACTGGGTTGGCGAATACTATCAGCCGTTCGCGTCGGAAGGCGGGCACGTCGATTTCGCGCCGCGCAACGAGATCGAAGTTGATCTCTTGTCTTATCTCATCAAGAAGCTTGGGCACGTCAGTTACGAGCGCGTGCTCTCGGGGCCGGGTTTGATCAACATCTACCGGTTTCTGGCCGAGACCAAGCGCGCGGAGGAACCCGCCTGGCTGCGCGAAGAAATGCAGCAGCACGACGCGGGCGCGGTCATCACGAAAGCCGCTTTGGAACACCGGGCGCCCATCTGCGAACTGGCCCACAACATTTTCGTTTCCATTTACGGCGCCGAGGCTGGCAATCTCGCCCTCAAAGTGCTCGCCACCGGCGGCATCTTCATCGGCGGCGGCATTGCGCCGAAAATCCTTCCCACCTTGAAAGAGCCGGCGTTTCTGGAGTCATTCTGGTCCAAGGGGCGAATGACCGCGCTGTTGAAGGCCGTGCCCGTGCACGTGATCATCAACGACAAGACCGCTTTGCTGGGCGCCGCTCGTGTCGCCTTTTTCGGCATCCGCATGAGCCGGTACTGAGTGATTGCACCTCACGGGTGCTGGACCCGAAGAAACAGACTCCCCGCAACTCCGACGGGCAATTCCACTTCGAGCCGGCGCACGAGATTCGGTTCATCCGCAACGCTCAAAACCTCCAGGGGCGTCCAGGCATTCATCGGTTTTTGAAGCTCGCGGGGAATATGGCTCGCCCGATCGCAAATTGCTCCCGGGCAAAAATCATTCCTGTCAGAGCGCTTTGACACCACAAGTTCGCCTTCGTTCCAAAACCAGGCCATGGGAACCTTTGCTGGCGGACTCGCCATCGAAAGGTGCGCACGTCAGAGCATCCGGAGAAGCGCCTCGGCGATCACGATGCCGACGAACGTGCCAATCACATAGCCCCAGATGCCGGCGAGCAGTCCGGGCAACACCAGATTCGACCAGCCTTTGGAAATCGCCATCGCCGCCGCCGAGGGGGCGCCGCCAAGTGTGGCGTTTACGCTCAGGAGCAATTCTTCCAGATTCAAGCGAAGGAGCTTTCCTACGGCAAGCGTCACGAGCAGGTTGGTCACGGCGATGACCGTGCAAAACCCGAAGAGGACCGGCACGTTCAGCACGACTTGCCAGAGGTCCGCGCGCAGCCCGATGACGAAGAAAAAAAGGTAGAGCAGATACATGCCCAGTTCTTCCGAACCCTGAATCCGTTCCATGGACCGATGAAAGACCGTCGTCACGACGACGATGAAGAACGTGACCAGCACGTAGGGATTTCCGAAGATGGACTGGATAATCTTGGATTCGATCCGGGACTTGATCGCGCGAGTCAGAAGCATCGACACCGCCGCGACCGCGAACGCGATGGCCAGCGCTTTGGCGATGTCCAGCAAGGCGATCTCCTTGCGTTGCCAGTAGCGCGCGGCCAGTTCCTGGACGCGATCGCTGTTGCTGTCGTGCGTGTGCGGGTGTGCAAAGCGCGAGAGAAAGAACCGGCTGGCGGAGATCACGAACAGAACCGCGAACATCCCCGCCATGATAAAGTTGTCGGCTACCAGCAGAGGATTCGTCAGATCGGCGCTGACGTTGTAGCTGTTTTTGATGGCGACGAAATTCACTCCCCCGCCGATGTAGCTCCCCGTCATCACGCCTGTGACCTCGGGGACACGCGGAAAGGAACCGCGAAACAGCAAAGCCGCAAGGAATGCGCCGAGAACCGTGCCGAGGCTCGCGACGTGGAAGCAAAGGAACATGGACCCCGTTTCGCGGACGATCTTGACGAGGTTGGCGCGAAAGAGCAGCAACGGAATCGCCACCGGCACCAGATAATCCTCGACGAGATCATAAGACGGCGCCGCGATGGGCAGGATCTTCCCGTTCGACAGCAGCATGCCGCCGATCAACGCCAGGATTGGTCCGCTGGTTTTGGCGGCCCATTTGCGGGTTTGCTCCAGATAAATGCAGATGGCCACGCCGACGATCATGACCGCCCAGAGCGGCCAGGCGTTTTCGGGAGCGATCAATGGCGCCATGGAGACGTGGGAGGGGAAGCGAATGTCCAACACCGTCCGGTTCAAAGTTTACTTACCGGCTTCCGCGCCGGCGGAGCGGCATGTTGGCGAGGACGGCGCTGTGGACGCGGCTCATCGCGTCGAGTTGAAAGACGAGCTGCTCGTCGAGGTAGAGGCCCGGAGGCATCTTGAAGACAGTGGGGTTGAGCGGCGTGAGGCGATAATCAAATTCGTTTTCGGTCATGGCGTAGAGGTGGCCGTGCCGGGCGGAGATAATCAGCGGGATGAAACTCGGTCCGTAGCTGCCCAGATACTTCCTCCAAGCGCCGGGAATCTCTTGGGTCGCTTTCGAATCGACGCGCCGAAAACTTTGCCCGAGCGCGGTGAAACTTTCGGCGCGGCCCGCGGCGTCCTTTTGAAAAACAAACGGGGACTGATGCGCCAGGCGGCCATGGCCCTCGAACCGGAGCGGTTCCGTCGCGGTCAACACCATCCGCTGATTCGAGATGTTCGCTTGCAGAGCTGAACCGGACATTTCGATTTTCGCCCAGAAACTTTCCGATTCGTAATCGCCGGTGAAGGCATTCAGCTCGGCTGCCGGCAGCTTCAGAGGGGATGCGGGTGCCGGCATTGTTTCGCCGATCTTGGCTTCGAGCATCAGCCCCAGCGCGGTGTTGTTAAGTTTGCGCACCGGACCGACGACGATGTCATCGTTGCACAAAACCACCACCCCGACTTTGTGATGCGGGATCGCCGTGAGGGCGGAAGTGAAGCCATAGACGGCGCCCATGTGGCTCACGGTCTTGTGCTGGCGGAAATTCCCGACGCTGAAACCCAGCCCGAAGCCGTTGGTGGTTTTCGCCAACTGCGGCGTGAACATCTGCGCCAGGGTCTCCGGTTTGATCACAGCTCGACCACCGATGCGTCCCTCGGCGAAAAGGCACATCAAGAAACGTCCAAGATCCTCGCAGGTCGTGTAGAGATTCCCGGCAGGCAGAATCCCAAACTCGAATTGCGGCGCGCGAATTTCATCGAAGCCGCCCTTGCCGTCGGCGACGGGCAGGTAACCGGTCGCCAGCTTGAATCTGAGTTGCGCATCAAGCCGCCAGCCGGAGTGGTTCATCCCCAGCGGTTCGAGAATATGCTTCTGCTGATAAGCCTCGAAAGGTATGCGCGCGACCTTTTCCACAATGTGGCCAACGACCGTGACACCGCTGTTCGAGTATTTCGTCTTGGTCCCGGGCGGATAAACCAGGACACAGGACGCCAGGCTCGCAACCGTCTTCTCTGCGCCGGGTTCGGAGGAGTCGAAGTAACTGCCGACCGGCACCTCCCGGATCAAGCCGGAGCGATGGCACATCAATTGGCGCAACGTGATTGGTTTTGCGTCGTCGAACGGAACGACGATGCGAAACCCCGGATCGTAATTCGTGACCGGCTGATCAATATTGAGCCGGCCCTGCTCCGCAAGCTGCATCGCGGCCAGCGCCGTGAACAGTTTGGAGATGGAACCGGCGCGATACACCGTGTCCGCGCTGGAGGGAATGCGGCGCGATTTGTCGGCGAACCCGAATCCTCTCGCGTACACGATGCGCTGATCGTCCACGAGCGCTACCGAGACGCCGCTAATAGAGTCCTGAGTCAATTCATCCGCGATCGCGGATTCCAAAGAGACAATGGCCTGAGAGTAGTCCGTTCTGGCAGCGGTGGCGGCGAAAGCCAGCTCAGGGAGGAAGCAACCCGCAATTAGCGCCAGGGAGGAGGCTGGGGAACGGAACCTAGACGAGGCGAAGGTGGGATTTCGCATGCGCCAAAGAGTGCCGAAGGCCCGCAGTGAATGCAAGGCGCGCGCCTTTGAGGGGGTGCGATTAAGACGATTCTCCAGACGCCCTTGCCAATTAGCCGCGTGAGACTTTTTCCAGAAGGGCCGTCGTCGATTTTCCCGGGACGAGCGGAATGATTACGATCCGGCCGCCTCCGTTCTCCACGACGGTTCGTTCGTCGGGATTCAATGTTTCCAAAGCATAATCGCCGCCTTTGGCATAGACGTCCGGCGCCGCGAGTGTGAGAAATTCCGTGGCGCGGACCTCGTGGAAGATGCACACGGCATCGACCGCAGCCAGAGCCGCAAGCACGGCGGCGCGGTCTTGCTCCGCATTGACGGGGCGTTCCGGTCCCTTGAGCGCGCGCACTGCCGCGTCGCTGTTCAGTCCCACCAAGAGCAGGTCGCCGTGATGCCGCGCCGTTTCCAGGTAGGTTACATGGCCGACGTGAAGGAGGTCGAAGCAACCGTTGGTCACGACCAGTTTTTTCCCCGCGGAGCGAATCGCCGCGCGCCAGGCAGGTAGTTTTTCAATGGGAATGATTTTCTCGCGCGACGGCACAAGACGCATCTTTGGCGGGGAGTCTCTCGCGTGGCAAATGTTATTTCCTCCAGCAATTTCTCCTTTTGAACTGTATGTAGTTCCGCCTGTCGGCGGTCCGCGTGTGAAACCGGCTAAAGCCGGGACTACATGCGAGACGCGTTCGAGCTGGCAGAATTTCCTGTGTTGTTTTGCATGCGACCATCGGGCCCTACACAGGGACTTGTCTTTTCGCTTCCAGGTCCTATGCTGTGACCATGAACAGAGACGTTGTGCCTATCGCGATCCGAGGGATTCTGCCCGCCAACAGCGGGTGCGCCATCTTCGTCGGAAACGAGCAGAAGGTTTTCGTGATCCAGGTCGAGCACAACATGGGAGCGATCATTGGCATGTTCTTGCGCGACACCCCGAAGGAGCGGCCGCTGACGCACGATCTCATCACGAACATTTTGAAAGGCTTCAACATCACGGTCGAACGCGTCGTCATCACCGAGTTGAAGAACTCCACTTACTACGCCCGCTTGATCCTCCAGCAGCAAAATGAACTGGGCCGCAAAATCGTGGAAATCGATGCCCGGCCCAGCGATTGCCTGGCTATTGCCGCGGCCCAAAAACGGCCGATTTACGTCGCCGCCCCGCTTTTCGAGCAAGTCGAAGACATGTCCGAAATCCTCGAACGGATCAACGAAAACGGAGGCGAAATGGCTTGAGTGATGCCTTCGGACGCCGCTAGCCCGGACCCGCCCGTCGCCCTCGTCTGGGGCGAAGATGAATTCTCCGTCAAACAGCGCGCCCGCGCCCTCTACCAGCAGTGGTGCGCCAACTGTCCGGGGCTCGACCATGAAATCATCGACGCCAGCGTCTCGAACAGCGGCGAAGCCCTGAACGCACTGGCGAAACTCCGCGAAGCGCTGCAAACCCTCCCCTTCTTCGGCCGCGGCAAAGTCGTCTGGTTCCAAAACTGCAATTTCCTGGGGGACGAGCGAGCCGCCAGCGCGCAGGCCGTAACGGAATCGTTGAGCGCCCTGGCCCAGGAGTTGAAAACTTTTTCCTGGAACGGCGTCCGGCTGTTGATCTCCGCGGGCAAGATCGATAAACGCAAGACGTTCTACAAAACACTCGAAAAGATCGCCACCGTCGAGGCCTTCGCCGCCTGGACCGTCGAAGACCGAAACTGGGCCACGGAAGCCGAAAATCTGGTGCGCCGGCAGATGCGAACTTTGAAGAAGCAGATTTCCCCCGAAGCCGTTTCGCGCCTGGTGGTGCTGGTGGGACCCAACGCGCGCCAGTTGAATAGCGAAACGGAAAAAGCCGCGCTTTATGCCAGCGACCGTCCCGTTGTCAGCGTGGAAGATGTCGAAGCCATCGTGTCCCGGAACAAACAGAGCCGCGCGTTTGCGCTGGGAGACGCGCTGGGCGCCCGTGATTTAGCGCGCGTGCTCCGGGTGTTGGACGAGGAACTCTGGAGTATGAGAACGGACAGCCAGAAATCGGAAATCGGTTTGCTTTACGGCTTGATCTCCAAAGTTCGCGTCATGCTTTTCCTCAAAGAAATGCTGCGGGAAGGGTGGCTCAAGGCCGAATCGGACTATACGCGTTTCAAGGCGCAATTGGAGCGAGTGCCGGCAGCCACGCTGCCCGAGGAGAAAAAGTTCAATCCTCTGGCCATGAACCCTTATGTGTTGTTCAAGGCGCTGGATCACGCCCGCAATTACACCGCGGCAGAATTGGTCCGCGCCATGGAACTGCTGCTGCGCTGCAACCAACGGCTCGTGCTGAGCGGCCTGGACGAAGCGTTGGTGTTGCAGGAAGCGCTGGTTCAGATCGTCAAGCGCCCCGCAACGCCCACGGCGGCTCCCTCTTGACGGCAAACCATGAATCCATCACCCTCCAACCTGCTGGTCGCCGTGGCCAACGAAGTGGGGTTCGTGAAGGTGATCGGGCGCGCCAATGTCGCGTTGAGCGTCCATTTCAAGATTCTGCTGGCCAAGCTGCAGGGGAATGGTTTCAGGAATTTCGTCCTCGACCTGGGCGAGTGCGCGACGATGGACAGCACGTTTCTCGGCGTGCTGGTGGGCGCGGTTCTCCACTCCGCGGGCACGCCGCCCGAAGGCAGCGCGACGTGCCTGCAACTGCTCAACCCCAATCAGCGCGTCGCCGAATTGCTGGAGAATCTCGGCGTCGCCCACCTCTTCGCGATGCTGCGCGGCGCCAATCCCGCGGAAGCAGCACTCGAACCGTCAGCGCCGACGCATGTTCCGGCCAGCAAGGAAGAAATCACCCGGACGTGCCTGGAAGCGCATCAACTGCTTATGGCCGTGAACCCGGAAAATGTCCCCAAGTTCAAGGACGTCGCCCAATTCCTGGCGGAGGATCTCAAGAAGCTCAAAGAGGAAGCTGGGGGTTCGGGCTAATAACAGCCTGTTTTGAAAATGGGTGGAACGGGCTACCAGCCCGTGTTCGGCGGCAACTTGCCGCCGAACATTCCGGCAGGCGGGTAGCCTGCCGCAACAGGCCAGTGGCTTGTTCCCACCCAAAAGGCATTTTCAAACGCGCACTAGCCTCACTCGCCTTTCAGATAGGCGATCAAATCGGCCAGATCCTGGCGCGACATCGCCTTCTCCAAACCAGCCGGCATCAGTGATGAATTGCTCGCGGCGAGGCCGGCGATTTGCCCGCGCAGGATGTTTTCCTCGATGCCCTGCGCTTGACGCAATGTGATGCTCGTCGGCGTTTCGGAGAGAATCAATCCGGAGAGGATGCGGCCATCTTTCGTCTCCACCACGTAACCGGCGAACCCGGGCACGATCTCGTAATCGGGCACGAGCACGTGGAGCAGGATCGCTTCCTTGGGCTGATTGCGGATGCCGAAGAGATCGGGCCCGACGGGAATTCCCTCGCGGTCCAGGCGATGGCACGACGCGCAATGTTGCTTGAAAACAGCGCTTCCGTTTCGCGCGTTGGCCCTCAGGCTCAAAACGGATTTGTTTTCTTCAAAGGCCTTCATGCGATCCCCGCTCTGCGCGGATTTGAAGACCGCCTCCGCGCGCTTTCGGAAGGCCGGATCTTTGTGATTCAGAAACCGATTGCGCTGGGCGTTGTTCAGAACCGAAGGGGACAGCAACTCCGCCTCGATCGCCGCCAGCACGTCCGGCAAGAATTCCTGGCGCGTCAACAGCGCGGACAATACGGCGCTCCGAACCGCCGGCGTGAAACTTCGCCACCGCGACGAAGCGAGCAATTCCGCGGCGGCTCCGGAATGGTGCGGTTGAACCAGGGCGCGGACGGCGGCGGTTTGAACTTCGGACGGTTGCTGCGACTCCAGGAGCGGCAAGAGAGCAGCGCTGGCTTGCTTCGCGTCGGCATGCGCCAGGAGGGCGATGGCGCGCAGGCGGCGGCCAGCCGGCTCGGATGTCCTGGCGAGGATGGATTGGGCTTCCTCGAATAGATTCCTGAGCAGCTCTCCGTACTTTCCATCCGACGTTCCGCTGAGCCAAAGCTCCAAGGGGGTAAAGCTCCCTCTCACTGGCGCGCGATTTCGCAAACCGTCCGCGCAGCCCGCGAGAAATCCGGCCCGGCTGTCAAAGCCGATTTGGGTCGTTTCGAGCATCCCGCCAGGGCCGAAGCCAGGAAGATCAACTGCCAGCGTTCGGCCCAATTCGGCGAAGAACTCTGGCAGATTTCCCACGCTTGGAAGGGGTTCACGAATCAGAGCATCCAGCAAATCCTGGCCATACCGGTGCGCCGAAGTGAGCAGGGCCGCGCGCGCCCATCGATCGCGTGCGTCCTGAAGCGCCAGGGAAGCCAGGGCTTCAATGAGCGCCGCCTTTTCCTTGAAACGCAGGGACCGATTGGTCATTTGTCGGTCCAAACTCAGCTCGGCTTCCCCCAAACTCAGCGCACATTGAAAACGCACGCGGGGATCCGGATCCGGCGCCATGGCCGCGACACGTTCCAACCACTTCGAGGCGTCCGGTCCCCCGCGAAGACGGGGCTCGACGATTTGAAGCGCGGCCTCACGCACGCCGGGCAACGGATCGCTCAGGGCACACTCAAGAGTCAGGTCGTGGACCGAGCCGAGCCCTTCGATCGTGCGCAGCGCGTGAAACCGGCCCGCAGGCGAGCCAAGAATCGGCGTGCGGCGGCCGGCCACAATGGACTCGAGGATCGGCACAGCGCTGCGGTCCTGCCGTTCGATGAGCAACCGCTGCGCCGCGTCGCGCTGCCACCCGCTCGGATGACTCAACATCGCGCAAAGCTCTTCCACGTCGGCTTTTCCGAAATCCATGTTCCGATTCTTACCGACCACTGACAACTGACCACTGACAACTCTCCCTCCGGCGCCGGGCCGCTTCGCCCCCGCCACACGATAAATCCTCCCCATCCCTTTGCCGCTGTCGAAGTCGGTCTTCTTCCGGATTTCATCCGGCAAATACTCCGGATGTTCGATGGTCTTCCGGTACATGTCGCAAATGTAAAGCGCGCCGTCCGGACCGTTCGCGAGGAAGACCGGACGAAACCAATTGTCCGTGGACGCGAGGAACTCGATGTCATTCCGCGCGCGCCGGGCGGCGAACGTCGCTCCCGCGGGAATGAGCTTGTCCCAGTGCACCAGGTTGCCGGTGGGATCGCACGCGAAGGGTTGGCCTCGATATTCCTCTGGCAACGCCGTCCCGCGATAAATCAAAACGCCGCACGCCGCCGTAAATGTCCCTGCGTGCGAATCGGCGGTGGTGATGTTGGCGCTGATCGGATAAATGCGCGCGGCGCGGTTCTCCCCTTTCAGCAGATCGTTGATCATGGCTTCCGGCACGTTCTGCATGGTCTCCGAAAACGCCAGGTTCGGATTGAGTTTTAGATAGCGCGACGGCAGCACGACATGCTGAATGTGGACGCGGTTCATGCACGTGAAGCGGTGGCCGAAGTCGTCGAACGTCATCCCGAACTGCCCTTTGCCGTCCGCGGCCTCGAATTGATCCGTGTCTGGCCGGAACCGGAAATCGTTGCGCTCGACATCGACCGGCGGGTGATTCGTGTAAATGGGCGACGTGACCTTCCCGCCGCTCAACCCGGTGCTGAGGTAAATCCAATTGTCCGGTCCCAAAGTCGGATAGCATACGCGCAGTTGCGTGCTCTGGTTGGTGGCAAATCCCTTGAACACCACGCGCCGCTCGTCCGCGCGGCCATCGCCGTCCGTGTCCTTCAAATAGAGCACGTCGGGCGCGCACGTGACGAACAGGCCGCCTTTCCAGGGCAGCACGCCATTTGGAAAAGTCAGACCGGAAGCGAAAGTCGTCCGCTTCTCGAAACGACCGTCCCCGTTCGCGTCTTCGAGCAAAGCGATCGTGCCGGCCGGGGCGTAGCCATCCCCCGGCCCGGTCGGATACCCGCGATTCTCCGCGACGAACATTCGGCCCTTCTCATCGAAGCAAAGCGCGACGGGATCGACGACGATCGGTTCGGCGGCGACAAGTTCAACCGCAAGGCCGGGTTCGAGGCGAAAGGAGGCCAGGGATTGTTCCGGAGGCAGTGGACGGTCGGCGCTGCCCGCGTTGGGCGCCTGAGGGTAAGCTGATTCAGTGGCGTGGATCGCCAACGCGATACAAAGAAGCGCGATCCCGGGAGATGATTGGTTCACGGCGTCATTCTGATATGAGCCCCGTCGCTTGGCAATGCCCGCGAGCAAAACCCAACGCGGCGAACGCCACAACGGAACGAGCGTAATGCCTCAAAGTCGCAGGGAGCGCGGGCAGCCGTGCCCGCGCGTTTCTGAGAACCAAACTTCTCGCGGGCAGGTTGCCCGCGCTCCATCTTGAAAGCGGTGCCGGGAAGTCCTTGCCCTTGCTTTTGCCGGGTTTTTCGCGCATGACGGCGTGGACGAATCGGATCGTATGGAAGCGCTCGGCAAAATCCTGATCATTCGCGGCGGAGCCATCGGCGATTTCATCCTGACCATGCCGGTCCTGGCCGCCTTGCGGCGACACTTTCCGTTGGCTCCACTGGAGGTTCTTGGCTATCCGCATATCGTCCAACTGGCGCTCGCCACCGGCCTGGCGGACAAGGTTCGCTCCATCGAAGCCCGGCCTCTGGCCGGTTTTTTTGCCCCGCACACGCCGTTGGATCGGGAGTTGGCCGATTACTTCGCCGGCTTCAGCTTGATCGTCTCTTACCTGTTCGATCCGGACGCGATCTTTCGTGTGAATGTGGCGAAGTGCTCGTCCGCCCAATTCATCGTTGGTCCGCATCGTCCGAGCGAAACTTCAAACGCGCACGCGACGGAGATTTTTCTGCAACCGCTCGAAAGGCTGGGAATCTTCAATCCGCACTCGGTTCCGAATCTGCAACTCAACGCAGTCCAGGATTCCACCCGGCCACGGCACGCGCTTCAAACTTGCGCTGGGCCCGGGCCCCGCGTTCTTGCTCTGCATCCGGGCAGCGGCAGCGAACGCAAGAATTGGCCGGAAGAAAAATGGGCGGAGTTCATCTCAAGGCTGGCCGCTTTGCCTGACGTCCACTTCTGGCTCGTGGGCGGCGAGGCCGAGGGCGATCGTTTGACTCGTTTGTCGGCGGGCTTGCCAGGCGGACGATTCGAGGTCGCGCAGAACCTGCCGCTGGTTGATCTCGCGTTCCGATTACGCGATTGCCACGCCTTTGTCGGCCACGACTCCGGCATCTCGCACCTCGCGGCCGCGCTGGGTGTGCCGACTCTGGTTTTATGGGCGCACACCAACCCGGCAGTCTGGATCCCTCGCGGGGAACGCGTGAGAATTGTTCAGAACGGCGGCCGCTTGAATGAACTTCCGGTCAAGTTGGTGATGGCAGAACTTGAGCGCTGGCTGGCGGTCTAGCGTAAACTCCAGGCACAGAACTGGCCCGATGGTGGCACGACGTCGCTGTTCCCCTCACCTGGCCCTCTCCCCAAGGAGAGGGAGGCGCTGTTGTCATCCTGGGACAATCCAAAGCCTCCTGCCTGCCAAACACTAGGCATCGATTCTCCCTCTCTCCAAGGGAGAGGGCCGGGTGAGGGGAAACGAGGGTCAGATCAATTCCACAGCCCCGAAACAAAGCCGCGGGATCGCTGGGCCTGATATTACTTTTCCGCGACTGATCCTATTTCGCTTTGGCGATCTGGGCTTTGGCTGCGGCGACGACGTTTTCGGCGGTGAAGCCGAATTTCTTCTGCAATTCCTTCAACGGAGCCGAAGCCCCGAAAGTCTTCATGCCGATCATGTGCCCGCGGCGACCGACGTAACGCTCCCAGCCAAAAGTCGAAGCTTGCTCGACGGAGACGCGCGCGACGACGCTCGGCGGGATCACGCTGTCGCGGTATTCCTGGGTCTGATGTTCGAACAGTTCCCATGACGGCATGCTGACGACGCGCGACTGAATTCCTTCCTTGGCGAGCAGATCGTGAGCCTGGACGCACAGCGATACTTCGCTGCCGCTCGCGAGCAACAAGACGTCCGGTTTGCCGTTCGGCGCGTCCGCCAGGACATAAGCCCCCTTCTCCAGGCCGGAAGCCGCGCCGTATTTGACGCGGTCCACTGTGGGCAGCGCCTGCCGACTCAGAATCAGCGCCACGGGTTCGTGCCGCAGTTTGGCGAGGAACCGCCAGGCTTCGGTCACTTCGTTCGCGTCGGCCGGGCGCAAGGTAATCAGACCGGGGATCGCGCGCAGCGAAGCCAGTTGCTCGATTGGCTGATGCGTCGGACCGTCCTCGCCCACACCAATGGAGTCGTGCGTGAAAATAAAGAGAACCGGGATCTCCATCAACGCCGCCAGCCGAATCGCCGGCCGCGCGTAATCGCTGAAAATCAGAAAGCCGGAGCCATAAGCCCGGACCTTGGAAAGCGCCAGGCCGTTCAGGATCGAGGACATGGAGTGCTCGCGCACGCCAAAGTGAAAATTGCGGCCCTGGTAATTCTCTGAAGTGAAATCTCCTGCGCCGTCGAACGTAAGGCGCGTTTTGGTGGAAGGAGCGAGATCCGCCGAGCCGCCGAGCAGCCAGGGAACATGCTTCGCCAGGGCATTCAGCACTTTGCCGGAGGAATCCCGAGTGGCGATGCCCTTTGCATCCGGCGGAAAGACGGGCAAATCCTTGTCCCAGCCATCCGGGAGCTGGCGATGCTGCATCTTGTAGAGGTGATCCGCCAGTTGCGGGTGCTCCGCTCGATAGTTCTTAAACTGCGCCATCCACGCCTTACGAAGCTCGAAACCGCGCACGATCATCCCATTCCGGAAATGCGCCCGCACCGCGTCCGGCACCAAAAACTTCGCGTCTTCGGGCCAGCCATAGTTCTTCTTGGTCAGACGGATTTCTTCCTCGCCGAGCGGCTCGCCGTGCGCCGCATGCGTGTCTTGTTTGTTGGGCGCGCCGTAAGCGATGTGGCTATCGACGATGATGAGCGTGGGCCGGTCTTTGGTGTTCTTGAAGCTTTTCAGGGCGCGAGCGAGCATCTCCAGGTCGTTGGCATCGCCGACGCGGAGGACGTTCCAACCATAGCCCAGGAAGCGCGTGGCCACGTCTTCCGAGAAAGCCCATTCGGTGTGGCCTTCGATCGTGATTTTGTTGTTGTCGTAAATCCAGCAGAGGTTGGAGAGCTTCAAGTGCCCGGCCAGGGAAGCCGCTTCGCTGGAAACGCCTTCCATCATGCACCCGTCGCCGCACAGGGCATAGATGTCGTAGTTGAACATCTCGAAGCCCGGACGGTTGAAATATTTCGCCTGCCACTGGGCGGCAATGGCCAGACCTACGCTGTTGGCGACGCCCTGGCCGAGCGGTCCCGTGGTGGTTTCAATGCCGGAAGTCCACCGATATTCGGGGTGGCCCGGACATTTGCTGTCGAGTTGCCGGAAGTTTTTGATGTCGTCGAGCGTGACGGCAGGTTCGCCCAGCGTCTCGTACTTCGCGTTCACGGATTTGACCTCGCACAGGTGCAGGATCGAGTAGACCAGCATGGAGGCGTGGCCGACGGAGAGGACGAAGCGATCGCGGTTCGGCCAGATCGGGTCGTTAGGATCGAAGCGCAGGAAATCTTGCCAGAGACAGTACACGACCGGCGCCAACGCCATGGGCGTGCCCGGATGGCCGGAATTGGCTTTCTGAACCGCGTCCATGGACAAGGTCCGGATGGTGTTGATGCAGAGTTGATCGATAATCTCAGTTTTCATAATCGGGGCGTCCTTCAACGTAAGAATAAAGCGCGAATCGCGCGAAACGTGCACGGGAGTATGCCCGGCAATGGAAACGTGGCAAGCGGGTAATGGCGATGCACGGTGCAACCACCCCACCCTTACTGTGTCTTCCTGGCGAAATAGAGTCCGGCATAGACTTTCGGATCAATGAGCGCTCCTTCGCGGGTTTTCCGAGCCAGCCATTCATCAACGTCGGCCAGCGGGATTTCGTGGACCTGGATGTCCTCGTGTTCGTCACCGCCGCCGGGCGCGACACGTCGAGCGCGCGATACAGCGACACCACCTCGGAGGACAGGCCAGAGGAAGGCGGCCCGGTCACAAGATGGACAAACTCGCGAGCCTCGTAGCCGGTTTCCTCCCGCAACTCGCGCTGCGCCGCCGTCGCCATGGCTTCGGTTTCCTGGCCGAGAATGTCCCCGGCGAGGCCGGCCGGCAACTCGATCACCGGTTTGCCCAGGGGCAATCGGAATTGTTCGATCAAAATCAATTTGTCGTCCGTCGTGACGGCCAGGATCATGACCGCGCCGTTGGCCTTGGTTCGCTCCGCGTATTCCCAGCGGCCCACGCGCACCAGGCGCAAGTGTTTTCCTTCGAACAGAGTGACGCGATCAGTAAGCATATCCATATGTGCATTCGAATGGTGCGGAGCACACGCGCCTCGCGTGATCCGACCGGCGCCTCGCCGGTCTGAACTGGCGTGCACGACCGCCAAGAGGCGAAGGCTTACAGCGGACGCGTGAGTGTGGTCGGCGAGGGCGCCGACCACGGCACGCGAGGCGCGTGCGCTCCCCAACGGACATTGTCCTCAAGGATTCAAAATGTGGCGGCTGTTTACGATTCTCACCCCCGCCTGTTTCATTGCCGCAACGGCGCGGGCGACATCCTCTGGTTTGAGATTCACCCCACGGCAGGCGTCTTCGATCAAGGAAGTCTTGAAACCAAGTTGTTGAGCGTCGAGCGCGGTGAATTTCACACAGTAGTCTGTGGCCAGGCCGGCGACATAAGCTTCGCTGGCGCCGCGTTGCTTCAAATAATCACCCAGCCCCGTGGCTTTGCGATGGCCATTGTCAAAAAAACCGCTGTAACTGTCGATTCGAGGGTCCGTGCCCTTGACGAATATTTTGGCTGCGCGGCCCGCATTCAATCCCGGAACGAACTCCGCGCCGCGCGTGTTCTGCACGCAATGGACTGGCCACAGGATTTGAGGCAGACCGTGCAAGTCAACGACCTCGCCGGGTTTCCGTCCGGGATGATTGGCGGCGAAGCTCCCGTGATCAGGCGGGTGCCAGTCTTGAGTGGCGACGATCAGATCGAAGTGCTCCTGGAGGCGATTCACCAGCGGCACGATGGCGGCGCCCTCCGGCACAGGCAAGGCGCCGCCTGGAACAAAATCGTTTTGGATGTCCACGAGAATGAGCGTTTTCATGATTTACTGGGAACCGCCAGCAACAGACTACATCCTATCCCACGGTCTGGTCAGTATGGCCGCGGGCTTCGAGAATCAACCTGGTCCGCAAATCCAGCAAGCGCGGTTCGAGGCCCACGGGATACTCGTGCGGATTCAGGAAGCGCTTGATTCCGGAGTGGAAGCCCGCGAGTTGCTGTTGCGCTCGTTCGCGGACTGCCTGAATCGGCGGCAGCTCGCACACTTCCTTCCCCTTCCTAAAGATTGGCACGAGCAGGTCGTGCGCGGTCGCGCTGGACGGAATTCGCTTGCGCCGCGTCGCGTCCAACGGATCGATGATCACGGAGCCGTCACTCAGGCCCAGCTCAACATCATAAATCACGTCGCCCAGGAATTCGCCGTCTTGCTGAAATCGGCGCACTTGCTGGATGCCTGGATTGGATACTTTGACGGCTTGCTCGGACAATTTGACTTTGTACTTCCATGAACCGCCGGGTTGACGGATGGCGGCGAGTTTATAGACGCCGCCCATGGCCGGTTGATCGTAACCAGTCACGAGCCGCGTGCCGACGCCCCAGACGTTGATGGCCGCGCCTTGATCACGCAAGCTGACGATGGTTTGCTCGTCCAGATCGTTGCTCGCGACAATCGCCGCCTTCGGGAAGCCCGCCTCATCGAGCATGCTTCTCGCTTCGATACTCAGATACGCCAGGTCGCCCGAATCGAGCCGGATGCCGATCATTTCGTGGCCTTCACTGCGCAACCACTGGCCGGCCTCAATTGCCTTTCGCACGCCGGCCAGCGTGTCGTAGGTGTCCACGAGAAAGATGCAGTTGTTCGGCATGGCCCGCGCATACGCTTGAAACGCTTCCAACTCGTCGTCGAAGGACATCACCCAACTGTGCGCGTGCGTCCCCCGGACCGGGATGCCGAAAAGTCTTCCGGCCAACACGTTCGACGTCGCCGCACAGCCGCCGATGTAAGCCGCGCGGCTCGCCGCGAGCGCGCCATCGATGCCCTGGGCGCGGCGCAGTCCGAACTCCAGCACCGGATCGCCTTTGGTGGCGACACAGATGCGCGCGGCTTTCGTGGCGATCAAGGTTTGGAAGTTGACGATGTTCAGCAACGCAGTTTCCAGAAGCTGGCCTTCGATGATCGGCCCCTGAATCCGCAAGAGCGGCTCGTTCGGAAAAACGATCGTGCCTTCGGGAATCCCATCCAGGTCCACGCTCAGGCGAAGCTCGTTCAGGTACTGCAGAAAACCGGCATCGAACAAGGGCTTCCCATCGCTCCCGGACAAACCGGCCAGATAATCCAGGTCGCTCCGGTCGAAGCGGAAAGCCCTCAGGTAATCGACCACGTCCTGCAATCCGCAGTTGATGCTGAACCCGGACTGGAAGGGATTCTTCCGGAAGAACAGATGAAAGACTGCTTCCTTCGTGTGCGTGCCCGATTTCCAATAGGCATACGCCATGGTCAGTTGATACAGATCGGTCAGAAGGGCGGAAGGCGGATGGCGAACGGACATAGATCGCGAGGACTCTAAAATCAGCCGGGGTGAATTTGAAATCCGAAATTCGAATGGAGCGCGGCGTTGACATTGCCCCGGCTCGCCGGTAGTCGGTAGCGCCAGTGAAACTTCTTTGGGGACCTCTGCCGATTTATGCTCCCATCGATCCGCCGCACCAAGTCGTCGAGTTCGGCGAAAGCGGTCTGCCGTATCAGATTGGGGAGACCTGGAATGACATCTTCCAGCGCTTGCCGGGAGGCTTCTACCCGGACGCAGTGGTGTGGCGATATCCGGACTCGAACCCCTGGCCGATCCATCACGATTGTCCGGCGCCGCTGGTCGCGATTCTGAACGATTGGAGCCTTTACTTCAGCGCGTTCCGCGAGGCGCTCGACCGCTGTGATTACCTCGTCACGGACAAACTCGGACTGGAGCGACTGCGCTCGATCGGGATCTCCCACGCGAGCTACTGGCCTGGATACGGCCTTTATCCGGAGGTTTTTTACCGCGTGCCCGATCGCACGCACCTCTGCGACATAGCCTTTGTAGGCAATCATAATCACGACATCCATCGCGCGCGCGCGCAAATTCTGGCTCGAATCGGAAAGCTGGGCGACCGGTATCGCGTCGCCATCCGCACCGGCATTTGGGGAAACGAGTACGCGGAACTGCTGAGGCAAAGTCGGATCGTGGTGAATTACTCCGTGCGCCGCGAAATGAATTTGCGCGGCTACGAAACGCCCGCATGCGGCGCGCTGCTTTTCATGGAAGCGAGCAACCTGGAGGTCCGCGATTTTTTGATCGAGGGCCGCGAGTGCGTGTTGTATCGGGAGGACAACATCGAGGAACTCCTGCATCATTACCTCGAGAATGAACCGTTGCGCGCGCGAATCGCCGAAGCAGGCTGGAGGCGCATTCAATCGGAGACATTCAAAGCGCACGTGGCGAGCTTGGTCACTCATCTAGAATCGTTGGATTGGGGCAAACTTCGCGGGCGCCCGCGGCGTTGGCCGCATCTCAAAGAGGCGGAGCGATTCTATCTTTACGGACGTTGGCTCGCGTGCGCCGGCCCAAAAGTTCATCTGGGACACGACGAACTCGTCAAGGCGGTCAAAGCCGACCCGACCGAGCCGGAGCATTGGAATGCGGTGGCCGTGGCCGAAGCCATCGCCGCCGCGAAAATCCCGGATTCAGCGGAGCGAACGCGCGTCTTCAACGCCTATGCCGAGCGCCACTGGCTGAAACTGGTCGAGCTTTGCCCCGGTCATTTGTTGGGCTGGGCGAATCTTGGCTTTGCTCGACTCGAATTCGGCCTGCGCGAAACCGGCGTGGAGGCGCTCCGCAGAGCCCTCGACTTACTCTCTTCCAATCCGGAGCAGATGGTTTTTCGGGAAGGCTGTTGCTTCTTCGTGGATTCCTCCCAGGAGAACAAAACGGATTTCAATATTTTCAGGGTCGAGTGGGAGAGGCTCGTCTCAACCTGCGCGTCCGATCCCGTGCGGCTGTCCTACGAATTGACGGTTTTGCTGCGCTGGCAATGCGCCCGGCGGCTGGGCGACGCCTTGCTCGGTCTCGGTCGAGCGGAGGAGGCCAAAGACTTGTACGCGCGTGCGATCGCGGCACGCCGTGAACTGGAATATGCCTATGCAGGGCTGGGGCGAGCGCTGGAGCAAATCGGCCAGACAGCGCTGGCGTGCGCGGCCTATCAAGAAGCCCTGGAACGTCAGCCCTGGGATCTCGCGGTACGAAGGAGACTGGTTGGACTGCTGAATGCCCTGGGCGATTCCTTTGGCGCGGCCATCGCCTCTCACGAACTGGCGTTGCTCGAGAAGGCGCTGCGTCCTCCTTCCTACTGATCAGACCGTGGGATAAAATACACTTTGTTGCGTCGCATTTGGGCTCCGGCGAGGCGCGACGAAGGAGAATATCCCTGGTGGATCTTCGACTGAGGAGCAACGAAGCCAGATCCCAAATGCGGCGCAACCCGCAGGGCCAGGGGTCTTTTGGCCAGCCGCTTCGTCGCTGGCCAAAATCCCTCCTGGCAAAGTGTATTCTATCCCACGGTCTGATCAGTAAGCCCATCGCGGCCGAGCCGCAACGAAGCGTAGGGACGCATTCCACGGCCTTCCGTTCGTCCCTGAATTCCCGGAACCCTGTTTTAGCGCGCGGTGGAGTTAGCCAGGCAAGGCACAGGTCGCCCTCACGGTTTCTTTTCACCCTCCGGCTTTTTGGCTTTCTTCTCGCCGGGCTTGGCCGAGGGTTTTTCCCCAAGGCGCAACAAAACAGCTTCCTCTTCCCCTGCCGCATTCTTAATGACTTGGCCCGCCACCTCCTCGCCGATCACCGCATCATTTCAAAGTCGCGGGCTTACCCGCCTTGGCGGTTCGCGTGTGGGAGGTGATATGGATGATCCGGGGCTTGCTCTTGCCTTCCACCGCAATCGTCATCGCGGCTCTGTCCAACGCGCTCAACTTTCCCCGAAATGAGAACTGTTGGGCTTTTTTTCCTTCGCGGGCGCGACTGGAGTCGGTTTCTTGTCGGCGGTTTCCGCGGCGTACGACGCCGTCGCCAAAACCAGGCCAAGCGATCCAATCACCAGCCAGAGGCTAACTGTTCTTTTCATGGGTTTGTCCTTTCCTGCAGGGTTTGCATGGAAGCACTCTAGCAAGTGCGGCCCGGCGTGCAACGCCGTTGTCTTTGTCCGCTGGGTTCTCTACATTGGTCGGGTCATGCATTTTCTTGCTCGTCTCGTTTCGCTGGTGGGCTCGGCCAAATCGATTCGCGCCGGGATTCAGAAGGCGCAGACGGTTGCGGCGCAGGTGAAGCAGACGGTTGAGAATTACGAAACGGCGAGCTTTCACGAAAGTCTGCGCCAGGCCGAACAAGGCAGCGCCTCCGCCCAATACGATACCGGCGAGGATTATTATTTCGGGCGCACGGCGCCGCAAGATTACGCGGAAGCGCTCAGGTGGTTTCTCAAAGCCGCGGAGCAAGGCCACACGCAGGCGCAAGCGAACGTCGGCATGCTCTACGCGCTGGGGCGCGGCGTGCGGCAGGACTACCTCGAGGCGTTCAAATGGGTAAGTCTGGCGGCCGCCCATGGCAATGAAGGCGCCAAGAAAACACAAGAAGTCGTACTCGGGAAATTGTCGCGCGAACAACGGGAGGAGGCCGAGCGGCAGGTCTCGGAATTCTTGACCAGAAAGCGCGTCAGCGCGGTTAAACCAACCCGGAGGAAATCGGATTCCTAATCTTCCTTAAATGATTCCGCCCGATAGACAGAGACGCTCACGCCGGGTCTGCGCCAGGCGTCCTCGTCGCAGTCTGCTTTTCTCGCGAGCGAATTCATGAAGGTGACTCGATCCGGGATGTTTGCCCACACCTGCGGGAGAAAGGTCGCCGTTCGATCGCCGATCTGCAGCACCACCCCGTCGGCCAGAGGATGGAGCTGGTCCAGCAACTCCTCCGGGGAGTGGAAACTCAACGGCTGCGGTTCGGCGAGAATGCTGATCTCGATTTCGATCTGCTCCAGCTCGTCGAGCTCCACGTGCGCGAAGCGCGGGTCGCTCCTGGCGGCTGACCGCGCGTTGTGCATGACGGCTTTGTAAAGCGCGGACCGCGGGAAGATCTGTCCCAGACATCCGCGCAGTTTGCCCTTGTTGCGCAACGTGACAAAGCATCCGGTGGGTTCAAGCAATTTGGCGGAGGCGCCGGGAGGCTCGATTTGCGGAAGAACCTCGTCTTTGACCGCGGCTTGCAGGGATCTCCTGGCCAGGTCCAGCAGCACGTGCCGCTCTTCCGGGCTTAATCCTGCCGTCAGCGCAGAACCCGCCGCCGCCGCGGCGGAGACATCGGGCTGACCGGAGGCGCCTGAACTGTCGGGCCCGTCGCTCCGCCCGAACAGGCGCGCTTTCCACCCTTTGAGCCAGGACCAGCTTCCCGGGCCAGCGTCCGAACCTTCCGAGGTTTTCACAGCTAATGCAGCCTAGTGTAGGACGAGACTGCATGCAATGAAACGTCTTGCGTCCGCAGGTTGCCAAGACCGCAAATTGCCAATGCAACCATCAGGCAAATCGCCTATAGTCAAACGCATGAAGCCACACACCCGACGCCAGTTTCTCGGCACCACGGCTCGTTCGCTCGGCGTTTTGACGGCAATGGCCCAGTCCGTGCCTCTCGTTGCTCAATCGGTTGGACAGCGCCCGCCTCGCGCAGATGGAATCACCGTGCTGAACTCGCGCGCCCGCGTCCCGGTCGGACTGATCATTGATGATTCGACGTGTCTGGTGAACTTGAACCGCTTTTCCATGTCGCAGTTCGACCTCACGTTTGCCGGCGCCAATCCCACCTACAAAAAGAACTGGCGCGAATGGCCGGCGGAGATTCCCGACGCGTTCGTCCGCAAGTTCGGCGAATGGTGCGCCGAGCACGGCGTGAAGGGCAAATACAGCATCGTCCCGTATCCGGCCTGTGTCGGACGGCTCGATCGTCTTTTGCCGGAATGGTCGCATCAGGAATTGCAGGCCAGCCTGGAATTGGTGCGCACGCTCATGATGCCGAACTGGGACATTCACCCCGAAATGGTCACGCACACGCGCGTCATCGACACCAAGACCGGCCATCCGTATCCCGATCCTTCGCCCAAATTCATGGAGAACTGGGAGTGGACCACGGGGCGCTCCGTGGACGAAATTGCGGACTACATGGCTTACGCGTTGCGCATTCTGAAAAACGTCGGTTTGCCATGCGAAGGCATCACGACGCCGGGCGGCTTTGGAACTCGCGCCCGTCCGCAACTCGCCCAGGCCACGCTGCAATCCGTGCGCGACGTGTTCGGCGCGGCGATTCCGCATTACTTCCGCGACTTGTTCGATCGCGGCGAGCAAAGCGTCGCGCCCCGCGTCGAATACGCGAGCGGCCTGGAGACGAGCGACCCGCGTTGCGTCGTGCACGTGCTCGGATGCACCGGCGACTGGACAGGTGGCTGGGATTGCACGCCTCCCGCAGGGACGGATCGATTCATCACGGAGGATCTTCAGCGCGGCCGGATGGTCGAAGTCATTCAGCGTGGCGAACCGGCTCTGATGCTCGCGCATTGGACGGGCATTTATTGGAACGGCCAGGAGCTCGGCTTCAAAGTCTTTCAAGAAGTCGTGCGCCGTTTGCACGCCCGCTTCGACAATCTCTTGTGGATGAAACTCAGCGAAGTCGCGCGGTACTGGGCGGCGAAGGAATTGACGCGCGTGGAGCGCATCGGCGGCGCCATTCAGTTGCGCGCGCCGTTTGCGTGTCCGGATTTCACGGTGCGCTTCAACGCTGCTGAAAACCTTGTGCCTGCGCTGCACGTGGACGGAGGGCTGAAGCCGTTGCGAGAAGTGAGCGGGCCTTTGAAGCTCGTTTCCGGCGCCTGGTGCCGTGACGGCAAGTCCGTCATCGTCTGCTTCCCTTTGCCGAAGGGTGCGTCGGCCGTTAAGCTGGGCTGAGAAATCAAGCGCGCTGTGGTCATGAACTTCGATTTATTCCCCGCGAATTCAGGGCGGACCACGAATGATGCCTTCTCAATTCAGGCGCCTGCCTCTTGCGGTGTGGCAGTCCGCTCTGCTCCTCATAGGCAATTCTCCGCTCTAGAATCCCAGGGGGATTCTGCCTCAAAGCCCAGGGTAGCTAGGGTAGCTCGTTCCTCGCAACCCTGGGCTGCAGGGCGCAATCCCCTTGGGATTGGGGGCGGCAGCCTGCAGATGCGCGGAAGAATCCGGGCTTTGGTGTCCGTGTTGATTGGGTTCATGTGTGGGCTGCTCAACTTATTCGCGGAGAATCGAACACAGGCCGTCGAACAAACCGGCCCTTCCGGCAAGCGCACGTCCGCCCTGACCCAACACGACATTGTCCCGATCTTGCTGAGGCATTGTTCGCCCTGTCACGGAACGCGCCAGCGCGAAGGGAACCTGGACCTGCGCACGAAGGCGTCCATGCTTCAAGGAGGCAACTCCGGTCCCGCGATCGTTCCGAACGATCCGAGCGCAAGCCGCGTCATCCAGCGCATCCAATCGGGCGAATGTCCTCCCGGCAAACGCCTGGTGGAAGCCAACGTGAAACCTGTCCCGCCGTCCGACCTGGCGCGACTGATGGAATGGATCGCGTCCGGAGCGCGCGAAGCGCCCGATGAACCCGACCGCGCCGGCACGCCGGAGGACCCGTTGGTCCGTGACGCCGATCGCCAGTTCTGGTCGTTCCGTCCAGTGAAGCCAGTCGTCCAACCGCCCGTGCGTCAGCCCGAGCTGGTTCGCAATCCGATCGACTCTTTCGTCTTGAGCAAGCTCGAAGCCGAAGGCCTGAGCTTCGCCGCCGAAGCCGCAAAGAGCGTTTTGCTGCGGCGCGTCTATTACGATTTGACCGGATTGCCGCCCACGCCGGAGGAGACGCAAACGTTTCTTTCCGACACCGATCCCGCCGCCTACGAAAAGCTGATCGACCGCTTGCTTGCGTCGCCGCGCTACGGCGAGCGCTGGGGACGTCACTGGCTGGACGTGGCCGGCTACTCGGATGTGGAAGGCCGGCGCGAACAACATTTGCCGAGGCGTTTCGCTTACCGCTACCGCGATTACGTCATCCAATCTTTTAACGCGGACAAACCATACGACCGTTTCCTGCTCGAACAAATCGCCGGGGATGAACTGGCCGATTACGAAGGCGCGCCGGTCCTGACTCAGGAGCTCTACGACAATTTGGTCGCGACCGGATTTTTGCGCATGGGGCCTGACCCGACCTGGGCGAACATCACCGGCTTTGTGCCGGACCGGCTGGAGGTTATTTCCGACGCCATGGACGTGTTCGGTTCCGGTGTGCTCGGATTGACGCTGAAATGCGCGCGCTGCCACGATCACAAGTTCGATCCGATCCCGCAGCGCGATTACTATCGCTTGATCGATCTCTTCAAAGGCGCGTACGACGAATACGACTGGCTCAAGCCGGATCAGCGGGCCTTCGGCGGCGCGGTGAACATCGGAAAGCTGGGCGAACGTTCGCTCCCGTTTGTCCTGCCGGAGGAACGAAAAGCCTGGCGCGAACACAACGAAAAAATCCAGCGCGAGATCGACGCCCAAACCTCCGATCTGCGTGACGAGGAAAACCGAGTGAGAAGAAAGTTCCGCGCCGCGCAATTGGCCGAACTCGCAGCGCCGCTCCGCCAGGAAGTTGAGAAGATGCTGGAGACACCGGTTGCGGACCGCACGCCGGCTCAAACTCAATTGGCCGAGCGCTACGAGAAAAAGCTCACGCCCGATCAGAACGAGCTGAAGAAGTTCGATCCGGATTTCAAGAAGCGCGTCGATCAACTCGCCGCATTGGCGAGCAAGAAATCGCCGGAGCCGCGCCTCGCCGCGCTCTGGGATCGAGGCGAACCGTCGCCCACGTACCTGTATCGCCGCGGGGAGCCGGATCGCGCCGGAGCGTTGGTGAAAGCGGGCGTGCCAGCCGTGTTGACCGATGGGCGAACGCCGTTCGAGATCCAGACGCCCTGGCCGGGCGCTAAGAAAACTGGACGCCGGTTGGCCTTGGCCCGTTGGCTGGCGAATCCACAGCATCCGCTGACGAGTCGAGTGATGGCGAATCGCATCTGGCAGCAACACTTCGGGCAAGGACTCGTCAAAAGCGCGGGCAACTTCGGCAAGACCGGCTCGCCCCCGACGCATCCGGAATTGCTCGACTGGTTGGCCAACGAATTCGTGCGCCTGGGTTGGCGCATGAAACCCTTGCACCGGTTAATCCTCACCTCGCGCGCGTATCGACAGAGCTCCGTGATTTCCCGCAGGCAACTCGCGGGCGACCCGGAAAACACATTGCTTTCGCGCATGCCTCTGCGGCGTCTCGAAGCCGAGGCCGTCTGGGATAGCCTGGTCTTTGTCGCGGGTTGCCTGGGTGAAGCTGGTTTTGGGCCTCCGGT
This sequence comes from Verrucomicrobiota bacterium, assembly GCA_016871535.1. Lineage (NCBI taxonomy): Bacteria > Pseudomonadati > Verrucomicrobiota > Verrucomicrobiota bacterium. The sequence continues at coordinate 11,596 of VHCZ01000022.1, read as the reverse complement.
TCCTGTCCACTCGCGCGGTGACGGAGTGGTTGTTCCCGGCAAAACGGCCGACGGCTGGCGCCGGAGCATTTACGGGCAGCAACTCCGCAAGGATATCCCGACGGTGCTGGAAGTGTTCGATCTGCCCCTGATGAATCCCAACTGCCTCGAACGCAGCGAATCGATCGTCGCGTCGCAATCGCTGCACTTGCTGAATGAGAGTGTGGTGCGCGATTTGGCGATGCGCTTTGCCGACCGTGTCGTTCGCGAGGCAGGACCGGAATTGGCGCGGCAGATCGAGCGGGCCTACCTGATCGCGTATTCCAGGCGACCGTCGCTGGCCGAGCGCGAGGCGGGCGTCGAGTTTGTGCGGCGCCTTTTGGCGGTTGACCAGGATCAAAGGAAGCGCGAGAACGCCGGTTCATCGTTGGCCAGCGATACCGAGCGACCGCCCGAACAACAAGCATTGGCGATTTTTTGTCACACGCTGATGAATGCGGCTGAGTTTCTCCACATCGACTAAATGCCTATGGACTCAAGCAACTCCAGAGACGATTGCTCACTCACCCGCCGCGGCTGGTTTGAACGCATGACCGGCGGCTTATGTGGAACCGCGCTCGCCTATTTGTTCCGGAATGAGTTTGGAGCGCGCTTCGCCGCGTTCGCCGCGGAGCCGCGCGAGCCGATGCCCGGCGTCGGACCCACCTATGATCTCAAGCCGCGCGCGCCGCATTTCGCCGCGAAAGCCAAAGCGGTCATTCAGCTCTTCATGAACGGCGGCCCGAGCCAAGTTGATCTGTTCGACCCCAAGCCGATGCTCGACAAGCATCATGGAGAATCCTACTTCGACAAGATCGCGGGCGAGGTGGAGAACGTGAACGCGGCAGGTTCGATTTTGCGCAGCCCGTTTAAGTTCGCGCAGCACGGCAAATCCGGGATGTGGCTGAGCGAACTGCTCCCGCACCTGGCGAAGCAGGCCGATAATCTGGCTGTGATTCGCTCGATGTTCACGACCAACATCACCCACGAGCCGGCCTTGTATCTGATCCACAGCGGCCAAATGCGTGCGGGGTATCCGTGCCTGGGTTCCTGGGTGATTTATGGATTGGGCACTGAGAATCAGAACCTTCCCGCCTATGTGGTGTTGGCCGATCCGGCGGGATTGCCCGTGAACGGGGTGGAGAATTGGAACGCCGGTTTTTTGCCACCGATTTTCCAGGGAACACCCTTCCGGCCGACCGGAGCGCCGATTCTGAATTTGCATCCGGCCAAGCAAGACGCGCCTGCGGTCTCGCAATTCGCGCGCGATTTCTTGGCGCGGCTGGACCGAACCCACGAAAGCGCGCGGCCCTTCCAACCGAGACTCGCGGCCCGCATCGCCAGTTACGAACTGGCGGCGCGAATGCAGTTGGCCGCCGACGAGGCGCTGGATCTCTCCAAGGAAAGCTCCGGCACGTTGCAGCTCTACGGAGTCGGCCGGCAACCGACCGATTCCTATGGCCGTCGCTGTTTGATCGCGCGGCGGTTGGTCGAGCGCGGCGTCCGATTCGTGCAAATTTTTATCAACGGCCAGATCTGGGACCATCACACCGGGATTGCGGCTGGGCTGAAGTCCGCTTCCGAACGGACGGACCAGCCGGTCGCGGCCTTGTTGCGGGATTTGAAACAGCGCGGGCTATTGGAGAGCACTCTGGTGCTGTGGGGCGGCGAGTTTGGCCGCCTGCCGATCGCGCAATTACCCGATGACAAGAGCGAGCAGAACGCCGGGCGCGATCACAACAAGAACGCCTTCACGACGTGGATGGCGGGTGCGGGGATCAAAGGCGGAACAGTGTTCGGTGCGACGGACGAGTTGGGCCTGGCCGCGGTGGAGAACCGCGTGAGCGTCCCTGACTGGCACGCGACGATCCTCCATCTGCTGGGGATGAACCACGAGGAGCTCTTCTTCGAGCGCAACGGCCTCAAGGATCGATTGACAGGAGTCACGGACGCGCGCGTCGTCGAGGCGATTCTCTCCTGAACTGACTACTGATCACTGACCACGCGTATGGTGCCGGTGGCGGGACTTGAACCCGCACGACTTTTTACGGTCCCAGGATTTTAAGTCCTGTGCGTCTGCCATTTCGCCACACCGGCGTTCTCGCACCTGCAATTACTTACGTGTAGTTCAGGAATCCGAAATGACTTTGTGACAGTATTTGTGACACTTTTGCCTTAAGAGACGCGCTGCAATCTATCGCAAAGCCAGTCAAGCAACGCCATTCCTACACCAAGGTCCTCGATAACCGCAAGCACCCCATTCGTGGCCTCTGTAAACACAACGCCCGGCGCAACGTTCCCAACGGTCTCTGGGATTGGGGGCACGGATTTGCACGAATCCGCCGCTTCTACATCCGTGAAATCCGCGAACTCCGTGGTAAAGAGCACGGGGGCTTCAAGCGCGGCGGTCCGTCTGCTTCCAATCACGGCTCATCGGGGTAACTGGGCCACGCAGAGGCCGCGGCGCTTGCAGCCTTTCCTCTTCCAATCGTCAACCTCCGTCAACCTCCGGTTTCATGAAACTATTTCGTGGACAGAGCGCAAGGCAGAGATACTTTTAGCTGTGCCGCGTTCCGCAAGCGCATCCGACGGAATCCGCGCTGGCCGGCGCGCTTCTGGCCGGATCATAATTCAAGTAAGGCCCCAGCCACTTCTCCACTTCCTGCAAACTCATTCCCTTCCGCCGGTGATAATCGAGCAACTGGTCGCGTCCGAGTTTGCCCACGGCGAAATACTTTGAGTCCGGATGCGAGAAATAGAGCCCGCTCACGCTGCTGGCCGGCCACATGGCGCAGCTTTCGGTCAGCTTGATGCCGGCGCGCCGCTCGACGTCGAGCAATTCCCACAGCAGCCGTTTCTCCGTGTGGTCCGGACACGCCGGATAGCCTGCCGCCGGACGAATTCCGCGATACTGCTCCTCGATGAGCTGTTCGGTCGTAAGGTTCTCGTCTCGCCCATAGCCCCATTGCTTGCGGACTCGCGCGTGGAGATACTCGGCAAACGCCTCCGCCAGTCGATCCGCCAGGGCCTCAGTCATGATGGCGTTGTAGTCGTCGTGCTCGGCTTTGAACTGCTTCACCAGTTCCTCCACGCCGAAGCCGGCGCTGACCGCGAACGCACCGAGGAAATCTATCGATTGCGGATTTTTTGGAGCGACAAAGTTGGCCAGGCAATAGCTTGGCTGCCGGTCGGGCTTCTCGATCTGCTGGCGCAGGAAGTGGAACGTCGTGAGAATCTGGTTTCGCGATTCGTCCCGGTAAAGCTCGACGTCGTCGCCGACGCGGCTGGCCGGGAAAAAGCCATAAACGCCGCGCGCGCTCAGCCATCGTTCGGAAACGATCTTCTCCAGCAACGCCTGCGCCTCCGCGAAAAGTTTGCGCGCTTCTTCGCCGTGCCTGGGATGATTTAGTATGGCCGGGTAACGCCCGCGCAGTTCCCACGTGTGGAAGAACGGGGACCAGTCGATGAATGGAACAAGATCGGCAAGAGAGATTTCAAAGTTGAGATTTGAGATTTGGGATTTGCAGGTGGAGGCGAGCGCGATGGGCGATCGGCGATCGGCGACTGGCGATTTCAGATCCGAACCCAGCGTAACGGTTCCAATGAACTCCGGCCTGGCCGGTTGATAGTTCAACCAATCCAACTGCGGCGCGCGCGCGCGCGCTTCTTCGAGGGAGAGCAGTTTTGCTTGTTGAGCGCCGTGCTGCGCTCGGACTTTCTCGTATTCCAGCCGGACGGATTCGGCGAACTTCGGACGCTGGTCAAGGCTCAGGAGGGAACCGGCCACGGGCACGGCGCGGGAGGCGTCCAAAACGTGAATGACGGGCTGCCGATACGCCGGAGCGATTTTCACCGCCGTGTGCGCTTTGCTGGTCGTGGCCCCGCCGATCAGGAGCGGCAACTTGAATCCCTGCCGGTCCATCTCGCTGGCCACGTGCACCATTTCATCCAGGGACGGCGTGATCAAGCCGCTCAGGCCGACGAGATCGACTTTTTCCTCAATGGCCGTCCGAAGAATCTTTTCGCACGGCGCCATCACGCCCAGATCAAGAACCTCGTAGTTGTTGCAACGGAGCACGACGCCGACAATGTTCTTGCCGATGTCGTGGACGTCACCCTTCACGGTGGCGAGCAGGATTTTGCCCTGGTGTTTCGCTCCCGTGCGCGCTTTCTCCGCTTCCATGAAAGGCTGCAAATACGCGACGGCCTTCTTCATGACCCGGGCGGACTTCACGACTTGCGGCAAGAACATCTTGCCGACCCCGAACAGATCGCCCACCACGTTCATCCCATCCATGAGCGGGCCTTCGATGACGGCGAGAGGTTTGCCGTATTTCTGGCGAGCTTCCTCCACGTCCGCTTCGATGAAATCCACGATGCCTTTGACGAGCGCGTGCGCGAGCCGCTCTTCAACGGACCCTTGCCGCCAGGCGTCCTCGACGGCTTCGGTTTTGTCCTTCTGCTTGACCGATTCGGCGAATTTGATGAGGCGTTCGGTCGCGTCCGGCCGCCGGTTGAGCAAGACGTCCTCGACCAATTCCAGCAAGTCCTTCGGGACTTCGTCGTACACGGCAAGCTGGCCCGCATTGACGATGCCCATGTCGAGCCCGGCCTTGACCGCGTGATAGAGAAAGGCGGAGTGCATCGCTTCCCGGACCGTGTTGTTGCCGCGGAAGCTGAAGGAAATGTTGCTCACGCCGCCGCTGACTTTGGCGAACGGCAGATTCTGTTTGATCCAACGCGTCGCCTCAATGAAATCGACGGCGTAATTCGCGTGCTCCTCCATGCCCGTGCCGACCGTGAGAATGTTCGGATCGAAAATGATGTCCTCCGGCGGAAAACCGACTTGCTCCGTGAGAATTTTGTAAGCGCGCGCGCAAACTTCCGTCCGGCGCGGCAACGAATCGGCCTGGCCCTTTTCGTCAAACGCCATCACCACCACCGCCGCACCGTAGCGCCGGACGAGCTTGGCTTGCTCGACGAACTTCGCTTCGCCCTCCTTAAGGCTGATCGAGTTGACGATGCCTTTGCCCTGGACGCATTTCAGGCCGGCTTCGATCACGGACCATTTGGAGGAGTCGATCATGATGGGCACGCGCGCGATGTCCGGCTCTCCGGAAATCAAATTCAAGAAATGCGTCATCGCGGCGGCGCCGTCGATCATGCCTTCATCCATGCAAACGTCGATGATCTGCGCGCCGTTCTCGACTTGCTGGCGGGCAATGCTGAGCGCGGCCTCGAAGTCGCCGGCCTTGACCAACTGGGCGAACTTCGGCGAGCCCGCGACGTTGGTGCGCTCGCCAATGTTGATGAAATTAATGGAAACGTTCGAAGGTAGGGCAGGCATCTCGCCTGCCCCGGATGTTTGTTCGCCCCTCGGGGATTGAGTAATGCACTCACCGAGTACCCGGTCACTTCTGTTAGCATGAGGCAACGGAGAGAACGGAGTTTGGGCCTCTGTTGCCTCTGGTTTCTCCTGTTCGATTTTGCTCATCGTCTTCGCCAACCCTGCCTGGGAGCCGGAAACTGACTGCGCAGGCTGGAAGCCCGCGCGACGCCGGGCAGCCGAATTTCCCGGAATCGTCAGCGCGTCGAGACCGCTCAAGCGCAGACAGTGTTCCGCTGGCGCGGGAGTGCGCGGGCGAATCCCGCGAACCGCTTCGGCGAGAGCGCGGATGTGCGCCGGCGTTGTTCCGCAACAGCCGCCGACAAAGTTGAGCCAGCCGTTCTCAGCCCATTCGCGCAACTGGGGCGACAACGTTTCAGGCGTCTCTGGAAACCCGGTGGGCAAAAGCGGATTGGGCAGCCCGGCGTTCGGGTGCGCGCTGGTGTAAATCGGCGCGATGCGCGCCAGTTCCTCGATGAGCGGCCTCATCTCTTTGGGGCCAAGGGCACAATTCATGCCGATGCTGAAAAGCGGCACGTGCGACACCGATGTCCAAAATGCCTCCACGGTCTGGCCGGTGACGCCCCGGTTGCTGCCCGCTTGAATGAAAGTCACCGAAGCCATCAAGGGGATTGCGGATTGGCGATTGGCGATTGGCGATTGGGTTAAGACGCCCGGCATCGCGTGATCGGCGAGTTGGCTTGGCCGTCCCTGCCCGCCGAATGGAAAGGGCTCAATTCCCCGTTCCTCGAACAGCTTCAGAATCCCGAAGAACGCCGCCTTTGCGTTCAGCGTGTCGAAGATCGTCTCGACCAGCAGCAGGTCCGCGCCGCCGTCAATCAAGCCGCGCGCCTGGTCATAGTAAGCGGCGGCCAATTCGTCGTAGTTCGTCCCGCGCGCACCGGGATTATTGACATCGGTCGAGATTGAAGCCGTCTTGGTCGTGGGACCGATGGCGCCCGCGACCCAGCAGACGCGTCCGCGTGGTTCGCGCATGACGTTGTCGGCGGCGCGGCGCGCGCATTCCGCCCCGGCTCGCGCGAGGTCGTAGGCCTGGGCCTCCAGATGATAATCCGCCAGGGAAATGGCCTGCGAATTGAACGTGTTGGTCTCGATGATATCCGCGCCCGCTTCGAGGTATTGCCGATGGATTTCCTCAACCACACGAGGCTGGGTGAGGTTCAAGACGTCGTGGCAACCCTTCAGGTCTTTGGCCGGGTTCCTGAAGTGTTGCCCTCGATAGTCGGACTCCGAGAGCTTCCGCTCCTGAATCGTCGTGCCCATCGCGCCATCGATGACGACGATGCGCTCGCTGACGAGACGTTCCAGTTGTTCGTTTCGATCCACTGAATGCAGTTCAGTTGTCGGCCCTAATCTCAACTCCGTTTCCGGCCGCGGGGCCAAAAACGGAGCGAACTTACGCGGCATGGCCGGGGAATTCAAATTAAAAATCAACGAATCTTGATCGGTTGATATGACCGCATGAGAAATCTCAAGCCAACAAGGAATTGCGAATTATTGAATCGATGAATTCCTTATGACGAAAACGCCTGCCGAGATTGGTGTGGAAGCGCGGATTCCCCGAATGGCACGACTAAGCGTGGCGAGATTGCTTCCCATCAACCTGATGGTAGGGCGAGCCTGTCCCCAACGAGCCGAGTCGGACCTGTTCCCGGCACGTCGATCGGCTCGTCGGGACGGACTCGCCCTGCCGGGTTCATGGCGGGTGAGCATGGTCATCAGACCAAGGAAGCTTCGCGTTGAACCTGGTAGGGCTGAGTTGCCGCGCAGCCGGTCTTCAGTCATACTTGGTCGCGGGCTCGCTTGGCATCCTGACCTTGTGTTTTCTTAGCAATGCGCTCGCCCAAACTGTCTCCCTCTCGATTAAGCCTGCCAATCAGCAAGTGGCCGTTTCGTGGGCGAGCGGGCTGGATCTCGTGCAGCCACAAAAGTCCACGAACGTGGCTTTGGGTCTTTGGCAGGATTTTGGTGCGGCCACCACTGCAACCAGCGTCAGCGATTCCACCAGCGCCGGGTCCGCGTTCTATCGGCTGCGCTTCCCGGCGCCGAATATTGTCACGCAACCGCAGGGCCAGAGCGCCGCACTGGGCGGCAAGGCGGCTTTCACGGTCGCGGCTGCCGGCACCGCGCCTATCGCGTATCAATGGCGCCGAAGCAATACCAACTTGCCTGGCCAAAACTCGGCTTTGCTGGAACTGACCAATCTCGCTCTGACGGCGGCCGGCGATTATGCCGTGTTGGTCTCCAATCGCGCGGGCGCGGTGACCAGCGCCGTTGCGACGCTGACGTTCGCGGCGTCGGCGGGTCCGCCACGCGGCATCTACATGGGCACGTTCCCCGGACAAACCAACGGCGGGTTCGCCGGACTCGTGACTTCCAATCGGCTCGGGGTGATTCTGGCGTACAATCCGGGGCAAACCCAAAGCGTGTTCCTGACCAACGTGTGGGTCGCGATGGACGGCAGTTTTTCCAATCGTCTCGCGCCGGGCGCGTCAATCAGCGGCACGTTCCTGACGGATACCGTGAGCGGGACACTTGTAGGCACGAACGCCTCGACCGGGACTTTCAGCGGGGCGCTGAAGTCCACGAGCGGACTCCAACAAGACAACGCGGGCTATTACGCAGGCGTTTTTAGCGGGCTTCTCTCCGGCGATGCCAGTTTCATTCTCGCGGACGACGGCACGGCTTTTACTTTCTTGTCCTCGCCGATTATCTCCGGCGGCACGTTCGGAAAAATCGACGCCTCCAACGCTTTCTCGGCGGTTGTCTCGTACACGATTCCTGGGACCACCGCGCCGAGTCTGATCCTGATTGCAGGCACGTTGAATTCCACCACCCATCAATTCGCCGGGACGTACAGTTTTAGCGGCATCACGCTGGGCGCGTTTTCTCTCTCGCGCGTTCACGCGCCGTGAAGAGGAAAAGCCAGAGCGTTCCAGTCAAGGTGGGCGGGGGCTCCTGCCGAGCCAATGCCATCGAAGCAAAGCTCCACAGGAGCGTCGCTCCACCGTTGTTATAATTACTGAGAAGGCTTGCTGCGAATGGACCTCAAGAACGCTCTTCAACTCGCCAATTGTTCCGCCGTGGGCCGGCCGCCAAAGGTCAACGCGACGATGTGTTCGAGGTCCACGACGTGGAATCGTTCTCCCTCGACCACCAGCAGCGTGGTTCTTGGCTCATTGAACAAGATCGCATCATGATTCAGGACGGGGATTTCGCGGCCGCTGCTCAAGGTCAGGCGAAAAGGCTTGAATGGCCGCTGGCTGAGGGCCTGTGAAATGTCCGTCGCGTTCATGACGCAATGCTAACTGCCGTTCCTCTCTCCTGCAAGCGTGGGCGGGTCGCCTCGGAGTATTCTCTTTTTCTTGCCAAAACGGTTCGGCGCGGCTATCTTCGCCTAGTAAATGGCTAAGATATTCAATTTCCGCCGCACCTCCACGCTGGCGCTGCGCCAGCGCAAAGCCGCGCTTTGGCGCGGCCTGGACGTGCCCGCCGATTTCCTGCGCGCTTCTTATGTCCAACGGTTCACCACGTGTGGCAAATCCAACTGCGTGTGCGCCCAAGGCCAAAAACACGGCCCCTTTTACTACCTGGCTTCCGGTTTGGCTCAAGGCCATGTCCTGAAGTTTCTGCTCAAAACACCCGCCCAACAAGGGTCCGCCCAGCACGGGGTCACCGCTTACCAGCAACTCTGGGAAGGCTTGGAGGAGTTATCCCAGATCAACGCCGAACTGCTCCGGCGCGGGGAAAGGCTTCTGCCTGAATCCTAAAACCGATTTCGGCGAATTGCCGCGCTTCGTGCGCTATGCCCAAAAGATGTTCCATCTCAATTTCCTGGCCGGAGCCTTCACCGATTCCCGGCTCCACCCGGAAATTCCGGGGCGCGCCATTTCCTTAACTCTGCTGCTGGGCGAGGTGGCCCAAATCCCCAGCCTGCTCCAGCTTCAAGCGGAAACCCAACTGCCGCAGTGGCAGCAATGGGTGGGGTATCCAGAGCGCATCAGTGACGACGCCCTGGATTATGTGAGCGAGCGGATGGATCCCGGCAAATTGCGGCGGGGAGCCGCTTGGATCAATCGCAAGCTCAAACGCGGGAAAGCCTTTGCAGAAAACAAAGTCAACGGATTGCTGGTCATCAGTCTGGATGCCAACGAGCAATTCTGCAGCGATCATCGTTGTTGCGAAGATTGTTTAACGCGCCAGATCACGAGCAAAGATGCCCAGGGGCAGCCGGTCCAACACATTCAGTATTATCACAAACAGGTGTATGCCCAGTTGAGCGGTCCCAAGCTGAGTGTGATTTTGGATGTGGAACCGATGCGCCAGGGTGAAGAAGAGTGTGCGGCGGCTTTGCGCCTGCTGGCGCGCCTGCGGGAAAGCCACGGTCCGCGCTTTTTCGATGTCGTGTTGGTGGACGCCTGGTACACCAACGGACCGTTTCTCAAGGCGGTGGTGGAGATGGGCTGGCCGGTGATCGCCGTCCTGAAGCAGGACCGCTACGACATTTACCAGGAGGCCCTGGCTCTGACCAACGGCCGGTCCCCGGACGAAACCGTCGAGCGCGACGGACGCCAAGTGGAGATTTGGGACCTGCGTCAGATGACCTTCACCGAGACGTACACGGAGCCGGTGCGCGTGGTGCGCGTGCGGGAAAGCTGGAAGCAACGCGAGCGCATCGGCGACCAATGGGTCCTCAAGGAAAAAGAACAGAACTGGATCTGGATCGTGGCCGGCGACCTGGATGGTTACGCCGGCTCGGTCATCCGGGATTGGGGCCACCTGCGTTGGAAAATTGAAAACAATGCTTTCAAACGAACTGACCCAGGCCTGGCGGCTGACCCATTGCGCTCACCATCACCCGGTCTCTCTCCAAGTCCTGCTCTGGATCAAAATCATCGCCTTCACGCTCTTTCACGCCTATGCCATATTGCATGGCAAGCTGCTCCGGCTGGGGAAGGTCACGTTGCAGGAATTGCGCAAACAAATCTATCGTTCACTTCTATGCGGAGAGGTCGCGCCGTTCTTTAGCGGCTGAACCCAAAAAATTTCCAACACGGAAGCTCCAGTTCAAGGGCTGCGCCCAACGCTCGCCCTGGGGCGGAGCGACGTCAACCCTCGGAGAGCGGACCCCGGCCCAGCGGAAGCCAGCGCCCGCCAAAAAATTGAAGTCCGCACTTTAACCAGGAATCTATCCCACCATGCGGAATCGCTGGGCGAGAGTGGAGCGGGAGCCAAGGACACGACGACGTTTCGAAAAAGGGATGGCGCGCGAAACACCGGCAAGTCAAAAAAGACGGGTTGAGCGCGGACCGGTGCATCCACAAGTTGCCGGTGTGCGTAGCGCAGATTTTCAATCTGCCGTATCGCCGACTTGTAGTCGGCTGCGCGACAAACTCACCCGGCCGCAGCGGATTGACCTGCGTGCCGCAGATTCCAAATCTGCGATATGCCCCAGCGCAGCGAAACCGTAACCGAAGGAGCGCGGACAGCCATCTCCACGAGTCGTCTGCAGATGCAAGCAACGCGCGGACACGAAACCATCAGGGAAAACCTCATCCACTTGGAGATATTCACCCCGCTTGAAATCGGGTTAGCGCCCCATAGAAGGCAACTGATTCGCCCCACATCATGGGAGCATGGTGAGTCGGCCGGTATTCGTGGAACTGGAAGGACTGCACGAAGCTCAGGGCGAGGAGCGGGCGGGGCAAAACCGGGCGATCTCGGAAGCAGGGTTCGGCACGGGGGTGCCGGACAAAGATCGCATCGGCGGGTCACAGGGACTAGGGGCGAACTCACAGGCCATTGAGCACGGCTCTTGGCAGTGGGGCTCCTCGCCCGAGCAGCGGGCGCCAACCAAGGATCAATAGCGCCCTCAGCACTCGGGGTTTTGGTTCGGTCGGGAAGCAAACTTCCCCTTCCAATCGGTCCATTCCATGTTTGGCGGCTGCCTTCCGCGACGCGAATAGCGGAACTCAATCCGACAAACCGGCAAAACTGGAAGTTATTTTTGCACAGACCCTTAGGGGTCCATTTCATAAATACGCTCACGTTCGCGGCAAGGGATTTTTCGGCCAGACGAGGCGCGAGCGACGAGCATATCCCGAAGTGGATCTGTAAGGAGCAAGCAACGAAGTCTGGCGAAAAAGAACTGCCGCCCTTCGGGTTGCGCCG
>VHCZ01000021.1 GCA_016871535.1 Verrucomicrobiota bacterium | reverse complement strand
CCGGTCGTGGGGTACCAAAGTCCGCTCCAACGAATCGTGCTGAAGTTGAGCTTCACTTGGGAGCAGGTTCCGGAAGTCCTCGTAGTCATTGATAAGCGCTCCTGTTCATTGTCGGCGAGGGTCACCGCGTCGTAGGCTCGGATCAGCCCTTCAAGCTCCGGATTCATTCCGGGAACACTTCAGACAAAAGCTTTTCAGCTTCGGCCTCGTCCATGGGTTCGTGAACGCTTTGCCAGCAGTCCTCCAAGATGCGAATCATCGCTGCGACGCGGGGTAGAAGCTCGCGCGCCGGGCTGCCGGGATCGGCAAGGGTCGCTTGCAGCCACCGGAGCATCAGGAGCAAGATACGAACGTCCATCGCATGTTCGGACACCTGATCGAGCGTGGGCTCTTTGAGAATGAAGCTTTCGCGGTGCCACCGCCTGAACTGGTCGCACGCGGCCAAAGTAGATTCCACATTGCGCCGGGCCATCTCAGCCAGCGTCACGCGGAAAGTTTCGGCCGTCACCAATGCTTCGCTCACGCAACGACGTTGCCAGAAACATACCCCGCGTGCAAGTGAGGTTCATCGGAGTGTGGGGAGTTTGGTTTGATCGTTGCCAGAGGTTCCGTGATGAGACACCCTGGCGTCACGATACTATTGACTGCCCTCTTCTTTCCACGTGACGCCTTCTTTTCACACGTTTGCCGTCCCTCACACATTGACCGTGCGCGTTCCGGTGGAGGATTTGGGTTTGGGTTCCAAGCCGGCGAGGGTTTGGGCGTCAGGCTTGTTGCGACCGATCTTCACGGTGTGTTTGCCCGTGGCATAGACGCGCGGCTGGAAACGGTTTCCCGGCGCGCGCACGGTGTAAAGGATGTCGCCGCTCACTTCTTCGATGACCTGCACGACGGGATTCGCGCGCCCCTCGAAGATCAATTCCGGAAGGTAACCCGCGACCTTGCGGCCGTCGTTGGCGTCCATGGCCACAGTAATGGGCCAGCCGGGGAACTGAGCCTTGTCGCCCTGGCGCACATCGCTGAAACGCGGCCAGCACTCGAAAGTGATCGTGCGAGCCTTCTTGTTGAAACGCGCAATGCCGTAGCCGTCGGCCCGTTTCTTTTCGTCGCTGAGGTTCTCCGGGTTGGCGTAGGCGAGCATCGAAATGCGGTTGCCGAGGCCGTCCTTGAAATCGCCGGTCCAGGGCAGCGGACTGCCGGCGACGGGATTGGGCCCCGGCTTCTCGTCCAGCGGATGCCACCAACGGCCATAAATGGTGTTCACGAGCGCCGGGCTGGTGAAACCGTACGGGCCGTCGCCGAATTCATGAATGCCGTGCTTCACGACGACCGCGAGATGCTGGTCGCCGCAAAGGTGCACGGCCCAGGCGCGGCGGATGAGTTCGAGCGCGCGGCGGCCCGGCGTTTGCGGCCAGCCGTTGCAATCGAGGTCAGCGAGCAGACGGTTCGCGGGCGAGCCGTGCAGGTGCACCGCGCCGCAAAACGCGGTCTGCGACACGACGCATTTCATCTCCGCGCCGGTCCAGTCCTGCGCCCAATCGTGGAGGAACTTCTCCTGGCGCGCCCCGAGCAGTTGGAGGCCGGGCAGGTCAATGGCTTTCGGATCGTAACCAGGGTCGTTGATGTGGTCGGGGCGCGGACCCATCTGCGGAATCTTGCCCGCGGGCCCGCTCTTGAACTTGCGGTCCTCAAGGATGGCGAAGTCCACGCCGCCGACGGTCATGCGGGTGAAATAGACGCGGATGCCGCGGTCCACCGGCGCGGGGTCCACCGGGTCGGGCAGATGCCAGGATTGCTGGCGCTGCACCTGGTTCACGTATTCGACCGGATACCGGTAGCCGCCGTCGGCGTCGCCCTGGAGGGTGGAACGCTTGCCGGATTCACCCCAGACATTGCCGTGGCCCACATCATGATCGTCCGGCACGCAGATGGCCGGGCGGTCGCGCATGAGGTCACGGAACTGGAGGCCGAACTCGATCCAGCCCGCCGTGTGCTCCGTGTGGCGATACGTCTGATCGCCGCCGAAGAACAAAAGATCGGGATCCTGCCGCCGGAGGTTCTCGACGATCTCGGTGCGCGGGCCGACGGTGCGGCTGGAGTTGCACGACAGGTTGGCGACGACGATCTCGTTTTTGTCCACTGGGTCGCGACGGATTAGCCCTTCGAACATCGCCTTCTCCCCGTGGCGCACGCGGTACGGCACGGCCTGGGTGCTGTTCCAATTCTCGATGCGGAAATGCGCGTCCCAGCCGGGATAGTGCACCTCGGCGCGCGCGGCTTCCTTCCACTGGCCGTCGCGCTTGAACTCGAGCCGCGCGACGCGTTCCTCGCCGGGCTTCAGCGGGTAGAGTTGTGCGGACATCTTGAGGACGCCGTTCTGGTGCGTGTAAATGGCGAAGACAACGACCTGATCCCGCGGCACGTCCATGGGCGGGGCCGGAGGTTGGCCGCCTGGTTTCGTCTTGGGCTTGCCTATGGGTCGGGCGGCGTTTGCAGCGGCGCGGGTCCACCATTCGCCAGTGGTGAGCGATTCAAGCGTGGGAAATTCGGCGCCGAAGGGTTGCGCGGCGTTTGCTGCAACGAGGGCGCCGGGCCTGAGCGCGAGCGCGCTCGCTCCGGCAGCGGTGATCTTGAGGGCGGTGCGGCGATTGATTCGTTTCATGGAGAACCGAATGGATAACGGACACTGCGGAGGATGGCCAGAATGATGTCGGCAGACCGGCAGGCCTACCCTACCGGCCCTGCGGTCTGTCCAGCGGGCGCAGCTTGATGTTTTTGAACCAGCACGGACTGCCGTGATCTTGAAGGCCGATGTAACCGCGGCGCGGATGATCTTTGTAAGCCACGTCAAACTTGTGCTCGGTGCCGTCGGGGCGTTTGTTCGGTTCATTGAATTGGCTCAGATCCGCGCGCAGGACATTCTCCCCGTTCAGAACGACTTCGATGAAGTTCTGATTGCAGGTGATCTCGATATGGTTCCATTCGCCGGCGGGTTTCATCGCGTTCTTGGAGGGTTTCACCAGATCGTAGAGCGCGCCCGTGTCGTGGAAGCCAGCGCCCCGGGTGTCGTCGAGGGCGATTTCCAGGCCGTTGAAGCCGACATCCTTGCCCGGTCGCGGCGTCAGGGAAGAAGTCCGGACGAAGATGCCGCTGTTGCAGCGGGGGCTGATCTTGAAATCGAGCGCGAGAACGAAGTTCTCCCATTGCTGGGTGTGGACGAGCATGTAATGGCCGGCTTTGTGCGGATTGAGCACGCCGTCCTTCACCGGGACCCGCGGGGCTGTGCGGTCGCTGTTCATCCAGCCGCGGTGGGATCGGCCATCGAACAGCAAAATCCAACCCCCGCTCGCTTCCGCCGCGATGAGTTCGTTGTCGGCAGCACGAACCGTCTCTCCGGCCGCAAGCAGCAGGAGCAACGGCAACGGAAGGAAGAGGCGTAACCATTCAACGGTGTGTGGCATTCGCCGATTAAACCTCACCGTGGAACGGTCGTCAAAACTCCGTGAAGGTGGCAAGGCATCAGTCCTTCTGACGCCATCCAACTGGCCGCCGCGCCGCAGAATTCAATTCTGCGATACGGCAGATTACAAATCTGCGCTACGAGGTTCGCGCTTTACCGCCGGGCAAGACGGGCCCATTACGTCAGAGCCAACTTTCCCGTTGAGCGGGCGCGGGACACGAACTAGGTTGCGGCCATGCGCGTCTTTGTCACCGGCGGCGCCGGTTATATCGGGTCGGTTTGCGTGGAAGAATTGATCGAGGCCCGGCACACGGTCACGGTCTATGACAGCCTGGTTGAAGGCCATCGCGCCGCGGTGGATGAACGGGCGGAGCTCGTCGAAGGCGATCTCGAGGATCGCAAAAGTGTCAGCCGCGCGTTGAAGGACTTCGCGCCGGACGCCGTCATCCACTTCGCTGCCTTCGCGTTGGTGGGGGAATCGATGGCCAATCCGGGAAAATACTTCCGGAACAACGTCGCCAACGGGTTGAACCTCCTCGACGCCGCGCACGAAGCCGGCGTGAAGAAGTTCGTTTTCAGTTCGACCTGCGCGGTCCATGGCATGCCGGAGCGCGTGCCCATCACGGAGGATTTGCCTCAGCAACCGGTCAACCCCTACGGACAATCGAAATGGATGTTTGAGAAGATGCTCGCGTGGTACCGGCAAATTCACGGGCTGGAGTTTGTCGTGTTTCGCTACTTCAACGCCGGCGGCGCGAGCGAACGCTTTGGCGAGAATCATCGGGTCGAGACCCATCTGATTCCCAACGTCCTCAAGCCCGCGCTGGGCCAGGCGGCGCATTGCGAAATCTACGGCACGGATTATCCGACTCCCGACGGCACCTGCATCCGCGATTACATCCATGTGACTGATTTGGCCCAGGCTCACATTCTCGCGCTCGAACCGCGCGCTGAGGGAATCTACAATCTCGGCAATGGCGAAGGCTACTCGGTCCGTGAAGTCATCCGCGCCTGCGAAAAGGTTTCCGGAAAGAAAATCCCGGCCGTGGAAAAGCCGCGCCGTCTGGGTGATCCGCCGCGCCTGATCGCTTCGGCCGACAAAGCGGTCCGCGAACTCGGTTGGAAGCCCAGGTTTCCGAAGCTGGAGGACATCGTCGCCTCGGCCTGGCGCTGGCACCAGGCGCATCCCGAAGGCTATCCGGATTAGAATTTCGGTAACCCCTCTAAGTTAAGTTAAGTTAAGTTAACGACGGTGGGGCGAGGCTCCTGCCGAGCTTTTCTTCGATGGTATTGGCTCGGCTGGAGCCTCGCCCCACCTGAGGGTCCGTGCAAAAAGAGGATACGAATTTCGCTTTCATGCCTGCCCGCTCCGTGCGATGAATGCGGATATGATTCGCAAGTTGACACAAAGCCTTTCGATCCTCGCCTGTCTCATCGCATTCGCGGGCGCCAGCCGGGCCGCCGTCCCGCCTCCCGAACAACTCTTGCCGGCCGACACGCTTGTCGTGGTCTCCATTCCGGACTGGGACAAAGCCGCCGCCTATTACGGGCAGTCGCCTTTGGGCCAGCTCTGGCGCGATCCGGCCTTGAAACCGTTCAAGGACCATTTTCTCAAGCAGTTTACCGAGGACGCGGTCGAGCCGCTGGAGAAGGAGTTGGGCATCGCTTTCAGCGACTACGCCAATCTCGTTCACGGTCAGGTGACTTTCGCCGTGACGTCCGGCGGAGCCGACGGAAAGGCCGGCGCGAAACCGGGGGTTCTTCTGCTGATCGATGCCAAAGACCAGAGCGATCGCTTGCGCACGCAGTGGGCGGCGTTGCGCAAGAAATGGGTGGACGCCGGAAAACAGATCAAATCGGAAAAAATCCGCGATGTGGAATTCACCACGCTGCTGATGCGGCACAGCGATCTGAGCCGCACGCTTGAGAAAGCCTTCCCGGCGCCAAAGGACGACAGCGCGGAGAAAAAGGACGGCCAGTTCGAAATCACCGTCGGGCAATCCGAGTCGCTCTTCTTATTGGGCAACTCGGCGAAGGATCTGGAGAGAATCCTCATCCGGCAGTCCGGTGGCGCCCTGCCACCGCTGGCCGAGCAGGCGGCCTACGAAGCCAATCACGCCGCGCTGTTCCGCGATGCGCTCCTGTTGGGCTGGGTGAATTTCAAACCGATCTACGAACTGATCCTGCGCGAAGTCGGCGAATCCGCCAAAGGAGCCGCCGCCGAGAATCCGATGGGGCCGCGTCCCGAAAAAATCCTTACCGCGCTTGGGTTGGGCGGTCTGAAGTCCGTGGCCTTCAAACTGAGCGGTTCGGCGGAGGGCGGTTCGGCGGAGATTTTCCTGGCCGTGCCGGAGTCTGAACGCCAGGGCCTCTTCAAGATTCTGGTCGCCGAACCCAAGGACTCCGGGCCGCCGCCGTTTGTCGCGGCCGAAGCGGCCAAATACAGCCGATGGCGGCTGGATGGCCAGAAAGCCTGGGCCGCGCTGGAGGCCATGATCGCCAGCGTGTCGCCGGAGATCGCGGGCCTTTTTCAAATGACGCTGTCCACGATCGGGAAGGACAAAGATCCCAATTTCGATTTGAAGAAAAGTCTCATTGGCAACCTGGGCGACGATTTCATCGCCGTGGAAAAGAGCCCGCGCGGCACCACGCTTGCCGACCTCAGTTCTCCGCCGGCGCTCTTTCTGATCGGCTCGCCAAACTCGGAGAAGCTGGCGCAGGCCGTGAACGTGGGCGCCGCGATGTTTTCTGCGGCCGCGGGCGTCACGCCGCAAGAGCGCGAGTTTTTGGGGCGGAAGATTTACTCCCTGACGCTGCCCACACCGCCCGGACCCGACGGCCCGAGCCCGAAGCTCACGCTCAGCTTTGCCGCCAGCGGCGGTTACGTGGCCGTGTCCACCGATAATGCTATGCTCGAAGAATTCCTCCGCAGCAACGAGAACGCGGGCCGGCCGCTGCGCGAGGCTTCCGGCTTGAGCGAGGCGGCGCAACGCGTCGGAGGCATGAGCACGGGTCTGTTCGGTTTCGAGAACCAAAACGAAACCATGCGAGTGGCCTTCGAGACGTTGAAAAACAACGTGGGCGCGCTGGAGCAACTGCTCTCGATTCCCACGATCAAGAGCAAACTGAGCGGGGGCGGTGAAATCAAAGAACTGAAAGATTGGTTCGATTTTTCGTTGCTGCCGGCGTTTGACCGGATTTCGAAGTATTTCCATTTTGTCGTGTACAGCGGCAGCGCCAACGCCCAAGGGCTCCGTTGGAAAATGTTCTCCCCCACGCCGCCTCGATTGACGCGATAGATCATTGGCAAGAGGGATTTCTGAAAAGGTGGCCGACGCCCTGCCGGGCGTCGCAGCAAACCGGCAGGTTTGCTCCACCTTTTCGGAAATCCCTTTTGGCAATCACTGCAGTCAAAGCTGGTCGTCCACGAAGAATTGTTCCAGAGGCACGCGCAAGCGGTCCAGGCAGCGCTGGATGCCGTGAATGGAGGCGAACGCGGTCTTGCGCACGTCGAGCGGAAACGGAATCTCCGAGCACTGGCTGAGGTAGCGTGTCACCAGATCGGGCGTCAATCGCTCCGAGCGATCCGGCCGGGAGTAGTGTTCGGCGGACTCGAAGTCCAGCCGCGCGCCCATCTCCTCAAAAAACCAGTCGCTGCCGTCGCGGTAGCAATCGATCGAGCGTTTGACTTCGCCGCCTTCCATGAAACGAAACGATCTCTGCGTCGCGCCAAACTCCGCCGCCATGGCCGGGCAACGCGTCTTGCGGCTCAGCGCATACACATCGACGAAACAATTCTCGCCGATCATGTCCGTGACGCACAGGCACCAGCCGTTGAGTTCGAAAACCAGGTAACGTGTGGTGAACGATTTCAGCGGAAGCAGAAATTTCAGCGCCGCGCCGCGGTCGGACATCAGCGTTTTCTCGACCGGTCCGAACCTTTGGAACGATCCCTCAAGCAGTTGAACGCAAGCGGAGACGTCCGATTTCGCCAGCGCGATGTAGCAGAGATGCTCCGACAAGGACCGCACTTTTCGGTTCATAACTCGTTCAGTTCTTCTTCGCGTCCGGGTTCTCTCGCGGATCCGATCTGACCGAGTCCGGAGATTCGATGGGTCCGTCGGTTTGGGCCGCGCCGGACGAGACTCTCCGCAGACCGGCTCCAGCCAGTCCGCTCGCGGCCGCTTTGTCATACCACTTCCGGGCTTCGTTGAAGTCCTGGGCGACGCCTTGGCCGGATGCATAGAGGTCGCCCAGTTTCTTTTGCGCGGCGGAGTGTCCGGCATCAGCGGCCAGGCGATACCACTTCGCCGCGGCGGCAAAGTCTGGCTTCAGTCCGTCGCCCTTTTCGCATCGGAGGCCCAGTTCGTATTGCGCGGCTGGGTCTGCAGGTTCGGAACTCCGGAACGGCGGAGAATCCTTCGGACTCGGCTGCGGGGAATTTGAGCGGCCCAAACCTTTCAGGAGCGGCGAACGCGGCCCATCCTGGGGGATAGCCCTCCGAAGGTCTTCGCGCATTGTCTCTTTGAAGGGCCCCCTCTCCCGTCCTCCGGACGCCCTCTCCCCCTCCGAGGGGAAGAGGGACAGGGAGAGGGGGCCGTTCGTGGAGAGGGCAGCAGGCCGCAGGAGCGCTTCGCGAGGCGCGGCGGCTTTCGAAGAATTCGCCTGCGCATGGGCCAGAAGCGCACTGGCGAATTGGGCGCCGGCGATTCCTTGGGCCGCGGCTTTGTTGAACCATTTCTCGGCTTCGACGGAATCCTGCGGCACGCCCTTGCCCTCGACGTAAAGGAAACCCAGATTCTTCTGCGCCTCCGCGTGACCCGCTTCCGCAGCGAGCCGATACAACCGCGCGGCCTCGGCGTAATCCCGCGCTCCGCCTTCGCTCTGCGCCAAGCGTAATGCGGAGCGGAAACGGCCTTCGGGAGTTTCCTCGAACTTCGGGGGAAGCGGGCGTGGGGCCTCGGCCTTCGCGATGAGTTTCGCTTTCAGTGAGCCGCTGAGGAGTGGCGAAACGGTGGCGTCCGCAGGCAGCGATTCGGCCGCCGCACTGCGGTCGGCAGCGAACGGCTGAGATTCAGGGCGCGAGCGATCAGCCGTTGGTCCCACAGCATCAATCCGCATCGGCAACGGATTGGTGTGCGCAGACGAACTGCGGCGGTCCGTTTGCGAGTTTGGAGAGTCCAACGCGGCAACAGGCGGCGTCGGGCTTCCGTCGGCCCTCTCCTCGCGCAACAACAATCGCGAAGAATCCGGAACTTCACCCACTCCAGACAACGCTGTTCGATCCGGAGCTTGAGCCGCGGCGCTGCGGCGAAACTCGATTTGCGACAAGGGCGCCATCGGCTCGGCATCGCTGACCGCGTCAAAGGAATCTTCGTTCCGTCCTCCGGACAAAAAAATCACCGCCGTGGCAGCGAGAAGAATGGCGCAGCCGGCCGCAATCGAGACCGGACGAAACCGGCCCACAAACCAGTTCGCGTGGGAATCCTTCCGTGAGGCTGATTTTGGTTTGGCCGAGGGGCTCGATGCCGCTTGCGTTCTCGGCGGTTTGTTTGTCGATGCCGGAGGCGGCTTGGGTTCCGCCTGCGGTCTGGGCCTCGGCGGGGGGCGCGGTGGTGTGGAGGCCGCGCGCGGGCCTGGCGCGCGGTCGGCTGCCCCGGACTTTCGGGCGGCGAGCGCAATGAGAGTTTCGCGGTGATCCTGGATGCGTTCGAAGGCCAGATTGATGGCTTTGAGCTTTTCCTCCGCTTCCTTTCGCGCGTTGGAATCGTCCGGAAAACGATCCGGATGCCAGCGTTTCACCAGATCGCGATAAGCCTTCTTGAGCGCCTTGGGAGAAGTTCCCGACTGAACACCGATGATTTGGTAACACTTCAAAATGTCGTCCATAGCCGCTGCTCATCCGCGATCCAACCGATTCGGTGAAACCCGTACGAGGCCGAAGATAGCGAATCAAACCCGCTGCGGTAAACGCGAATGTGCTGCAACCAGTCACGCCTTGAGGGAATACTGTAACCAAAAGGCCGCGCGTCCCGTCACCCCGTCGCCCAAGCCCCTGCGCTCTCGAGCGCGAACGGCCCTTGGAAGGGATTCTTCCTCGAACTGCACTCCATTCCGAGCACCGAGGTTCAAGATGTGTTCTTTTTGAACCACGGCGGCGGCGTGCATCTGGGGGACCCCGTGCAACTGGAGATGAAACTCAACGGCCACGCCCCCACCCACACCATGCGGGCCGGTGAAGTCAATTTCCTGCCTTCAAATCTCCCGTTCTCAGCGCGATGCGAGGGGCGCAGCGACTTTTTGCTCATCTCGCTCGAACCCAAATTCCTGGCGTGCGCCGCGCATGGAATCGGCTCCCAAAACCGGCTCGAACTGACTCCGCAAATCGGCCTGAATGATCCGCTCATCCATGGCCTGGCGCTGGCGCTAAGGGCCGAAGTCGAGACCGGCGGCGCCAGCGGCCCTTTGTACGCGGAGACGCTGGCCACGAGGCTCGCGGTTCATGTCGCCCGGAAGTATTCCGGTCAAACCCTCCGTTGCAGGGAAGAATCCCGCGGCCTGGCCAAATACCAACTCCGCCGCGCCATTGATTTCATCCACGACCATCTCTCCGAGGACATCTCGCTGAAGGCGATTGCCGCGGCAGTGGGGATGAGTCCGTTCCATTTCTCACGCTTGTTCAAACGGTCCACCGGCGCCAGCCCGCATCAATACCTGCTTCAGTGTCGCACCGAACGCGCCAAGCAACTTCTCCTCCAATCCTCAGAATCCATCGCGGATGTCGCGTTGCGCCTGGGTTTTTGCGACCAGAGCCACATGACGACTCATTTCAAGCGCGCTTACGGCGTCACGCCCAAGGCATTTCTCCGGAACGCGGCTGTGCTTGGCAATTAGCGGTTCGGCTCACCTACTGATCAGACCGTGGGATAGAATACACTTTGTTGCGTTGCATTTGGGCTCAGGCGCGACGAAGGAGAATATCCCTGGTGGATCTTCGACTGAGGAGCAACGAAGCCAGAGCCCAAATGCGGCGCAACCCGCAGGGCCAGGGGTCTTTTGGCCAGCCGCTTCGTCGCTCGCTCGTTGTGGATCGCAGGGATACACCGCCTCACGCGCTCCTCGCGGCTGGCCAAAATCCCTCCTGGCAAAGTGTATTCTATCCCACGGTCTGATCAGTAAGATTGTCCTGCTCCTGCAAGCATCAGGAACCCGAAATCGAGATTGGAATCGCGCCGCGGATTCGGGTTAACCTGCGCGCATGCCGAAGAAACTCTTCCTGCTGGATGGGATGGCGCTCGCGTACCGCGCCCACTTCGCGCTCATCCGCCGGCCCATCTTCACGTCCAAAGGCGTCAATAGCTCCGCGCTCTTCGGCTTCACGCAAACGCTCCTCGAAATCCTCACCGAGCAATCGCCCACGCATATCGCGGTCGCGTTCGACACGGACGCGCCGACGCAGCGGCATCGCGATTTTCCGGACTACAAGATCCAGCGCGAAGCCATGCCGGAAGACCTGAGCCAGGCGCTTCCCCACGTGCGCCGCATGATCGAAGCGTTCAACATCCCCGTGATCGCCCTCGACGGCTACGAAGCGGACGACGTCATCGGCACGCTCGTGCGCCGCGCGGAACAGGAGGACTTCGAATCCTACATGGTCACGCCGGACAAAGATTTCGGGCAATTGGTGACCCCCAAAACTTTCCTCTACAAACCCTCGCGCCAGGGCGACGGCATCGAAATTCTGGGCGTGGCCGAGATTCTCGGCAAATGGGGCATCAAGGAAACCCGCCAGGTCATCGACATTCTCGGGCTGTGGGGCGACGCGACGGACAACATTCCGGGCGTGCCCGGCATCGGCGAAAAAACCGCCGGCAAATTGATCTCGGAATACGGCAGCGTGGAAAATCTGCTCGCGCACACCGCGGAGTTGAAAGGCAAGCTGAAGGAATCGCTCGAGGCGAATCGCGACCAGGCACTCCTCTCGAAACGCCTGGCCACAATCGATTGCGCCGTCCCGCTCGCGATCGACCTCGACGCGCTCCAACGGCGGGAATGGGACGCAGCCAGGCTCAAGAGTCTTTTCGTCGAGTTCGAGTTCAATTCCATCGGACGCCGGTTGCTTGGGGACGAATTCAAAGCCGGTCGCGGTTTCGCGGGTGAATCACAGACGAAAGCCGGAGGCATTCCGCCAAAGCTTGTCGATGTGGGGGAAACTGGCGACCTGTTTACCCTCACCTCGGCCCTCTCCCGTGGAGAGAGAGGGAGGGAGAGTCTGTCGCCACGCTCTGGTAAAGCCAGGGCAACTCGATTTGCTCCAACGCAGGATCAATCCTCCCCTCCCCACGAACCTGATTCAACCAGGGATTACACGGATAAAACCGCTTCTCCATCCGCGAAATCCGTGGTTAACAAGTCTGTTCAAGGATCCAATGTGCGAAGCGTTTCGGAAAATCCTCTCCCTGAAGGAGAGGGCCAGGGTGAGGGGGAAGGGAGCGGCCCTGTCCACGAGGCTGAAGCCCAACGCCCAGCGCCCAGCGCCTCGAACCTCAAAACCATCGCCGACGTTCCGCATGAATATCAGTTGATCCGCACTCGAGAAGAGCGCGCGAAACTCATTCAAACGCTCGGCAATCAGCCGTCCTTTTGCTTCAGCGCCGAAACGACCAGCTTCGACCCGAAAGAGGCGCAGTGGATCGGGATCGCTTTTTCTTTCGCGCCGCGCAGCGGTTATTTCGTCCTCGTGCCGCAGGACGAAATTGAAGCGCGCGCAATCCTCGAAGAATTCCGCGCGCTGTTCGAGAGCGACCGGATCGAGAAAGTCGGCCACAATCTGAAGTTCGAGTTGAGTCTTCTCCAATGGCGCGGCGTGACCGCGCGCGGGAAGCTGTTCGACACGATGCTCGCGCACAGCTTGATTGAGCCGGACATGCGGCACGCGCTGGATTATCTGGCCGAGGTTTATCTGGGCTACAGTCCGGTGCCCGTCACCAAACTGATCGGAGAGGGAATTCTCCGACCGACTTCGCCCATTGAACCCCTGAACGGCCCCCTCTCCCCCTCGGAGGGGGAGAGGGTGTCCGTAGGACGGGAGAGGGGGCCGTTCAGGGGGAGAGAAGCCGAGCAACTCAGCTTGAGCCATGTCCCGCTCGATCAATTGACCGATTACGCCACCGAAGGCGCAGACATCGCCTGGCAATTGCGCGCGGTCCTGGCCCCGTTGCTGAGAGAGAAGGGCCAGGAACGCGTGTTTTACGAAATCGAGTCGCCGCTCTTGCCCGTGCTGGTGGCCATGGAATGCGAAGGCGTCCGCCTGGATGCCGCGGTCCTGGGCGAATTCGCCGACCAGTTGTCCAAGGAGATCAACGCGGGCGAGAAAGCGATCTACCGCCTGGCGCGAACCGAATTCAATTTGAATTCTCCCAAGCAGCTTGGGGAAATTCTCTTCGACGGTCTCAAGATCGCCGCGAAACCCAAAAAGACGCGGACCGGCCAGTACGCCACCGACGAACAGACGCTGCTGGCGCTGGCGGGCGAACACGAAATCGTCCCGCGCATCCTCGAATACCGGGCGATGACGAAATTGAAATCAACCTACGCGGATACGTTGCCCACGGCGATCTTTCCGAAAACGGGCCGCGTCCACACGACTTACCAACAGGCCGCGACCGCGACTGGCCGGCTGCAATCGCAAAACCCGAATCTCCAAAACATTCCGATCCGCACCGAACTGGGACAGGAAATCCGGAAGGCTTTCGTGCCGCGCGACGAGAATCATCTTTTGCTCTCCGCCGATTATTCGCAGATCGAGTTGCGCATCATCGCCGCGCTCAGCCGGGACACCGCGATGATCGAAGCCTTCCGCAGCGGCCACGACATTCACACGGCGACGGCGGCGAAAGTTTATGGCGTGCCGCTCGACCAGGTGAACGCGGAAATGCGGCGCAAGGCGAAGATGGTGAACTTCGGCATCATCTACGGCATCTCCGCCTTCGGCCTGGCGCAGCGCCTGGGCATCGCACGCCAGGAAGCGGCCGCGATCATCGAGCAATACTTCCATCAGTTTCCCGGCATCCGGAAATACATGTCGGACACGATCGCGTTTGCGCGCGAACAGGGTTTCGTGCAAACGGTCGCCGGGCGGCGCCGGTACCTGCGGGATGTCCGGTCGTCGAACGCGACCGTTCGCGGCGGCGCCGAGCGCAACGCGATCAATGCCCCGATCCAGGGCAGCGCCGCGGATATGATCAAGATCGCGATGGTCCAGATCCATCGGGAATTGACGCGGCGCGGACTGACGACACGCATGCTGCTCCAGGTTCACGACGAACTCATCTTCGACTTGTTCAAACCGGAGGAACAACAAGTCCGAGCCCTGATCGAGGAAGGCATGGGAACCGCGATTCCGCTGGAGGTGCCGATCGCGGTCGAAATAGGCCTGGGGAAGAATTGGCTGGAAGCGCACTAAAGTCGTTGCCGCGTTGTCGCGTTACCTGGGCTAATGGCCAGCGACTCTCGTTATGGACTGCTTTCCAAGAAGGGAACGTTTCCACGGTAGGGCGAGTCCGTCCCGGCGAGCCGTGTCCGACGTGTGGGAGCGCTGGAGGCGGCTCGCTGGGGACAGGCTCGCCCTACCAGTCGAACTAAGAATTGCTGGTCATTCTCGACAGTGACCCGCGGCAAAGTTAGATTCCGGAGTGAGCCGGCGTTCGCG
The DNA here is from genome assembly GCA_016871535.1 of Verrucomicrobiota bacterium. Lineage (NCBI taxonomy): Bacteria > Pseudomonadati > Verrucomicrobiota > Verrucomicrobiota bacterium. Next base: position 29,778 of record VHCZ01000021.1, on the reverse strand, counting down.
AGTACCTGGTTTGGCGAACGGAGGACCAAGCCGTGGATTGGTGGTCGCTCGAAGAGGACGAATATCGCCCGCTTCCCGCCGATCCGAGCGGGGTTTTACGCAGCAAGGTGTTTCCCAGGGCTTTGGCTGGACGCATTGGCCCTCCTGGCCGAAGACGGGGCGAAGCTGATGGCCAAGCTGCACGAAGGCCTGAGCAGCGCCGAGCACGCCGCCTTCCTTGTTACATTGCAGAAGCGCCGCAGTGAATGAACCGGGCTTCCCGCTACCGCCCGGAATGCTCCCTGATCCACGCGAGGTCTTCATTACCGGGACACACAAAATGATGATCGTGCCACTCGAGGTCCCCCGGGAGGTTTGAAGTCCTTGGATCCCTCATTGTCATCTTTCTCGGCACGGTTCATCTCCTGGCCCTGGTTCTAGGCGTGGCGTTCCCAACTTGGGAAGGATTCTTTTTGCTCCTGGCTCTTTACCTGGTGACAGGTCTTGGCGTCACGATTGGCTACCATCGCAAGATCACGCATGCACACGGCGCGCGGTGCCCGTATCGCCGCATGAGGGCGGGTGCTGAGGGTCTCGGAGCGCAGATTTGGAATCTGCCGTATCGCGGAATTGTTGGGGATCAATGGGGGCGTGTCTCATATCTTCTTGACCACGGATTCTACGGATTTCGCGGATGCGGAAGCGGTCTTATCCGTGTCATCCGTGTCATCCGTGGTTGAATCAGGTTCGTGGCAAGTTCCCTTGGTCTCGGAACCATGCACTCTCCCCATGAACCCGGTAGGGCGAGTCCGTCCCGGCGAGCCGCTCGACGTGCGTGGAACACGTCCGACTCGGCTCGCTGGGGACAGGCTCGCCCTACCGTCAGGTTCATGGGAAGTTCCCTTGGTTTCAGACTCAGGCTCGCAGCCCATGAACCCGTCGCTGGTAGGGCGAGTCCGTCCCGGCGAGCCGCTCGACGTGCGTGGAACACGTCCGACCCGGCTCGCTGGGGACAGGCTCGCCCTACCGTCAGGTTCATGGAAGGGGCCAGGTGAGGGGGCACGAAGCGTTCAACTACCGATGGCTGTGGCCTCAGAAAGTAGCGACGAATCACCGCCGTGGGTGTGGCGCGGAATCAACGCTGCAGATTCAAGTTGAGGCGGTGGCGGTCGAGGGTGGAACCTTCGCGAAACGCGTGCAAAGCTTGGGCGTTGTTGTATTCCGCGAGCGCACGAATTTCCTCGAACGACGCGGCCGTGAGATTCCGCTGGAGCTGGAGGACCTGAAAGGTGGTGCTCTTGCCGTTCTCCAGCTTCTTCTGTTCGGCATCCAACGCAGTGAACGCAAATTCACGCGCCTCGCGCGTCGCTTGCACGCGTTCGAAAGCGGATTGGACGGCTTTGATGGCGTCGTCAATCTGGACCATGATGTCCTGTTCGAGTTTCTTGAGTTGCAGGAGGGCCTGCTCCTTTTCAGCGCGGGTGGCTTTGTAGCGGTTGCGGGCGCCGATGTTTCCCAACGGAATCGTCAAGGAACCTCCAAAAGAATAGCTGGGATTTCGGTCGCGCGTGAGATCGCTGAGGACATCGCCATACGACGTGTTGAGCCGATTGCCGCTCACTCCGTACCGGCCAAACACATCCAGGGAAGGAAGGATCTGGTTCTTCTGGAGCCTGAGCGTGATGTCCCGCCGTTCCAGGTCCAACTTGGCTTGCTGAAGGTCCGGGCGCATCGCCAGGCCGCGCTGCCAGCTATCCTGCAAATTGAAGGCCACCGGCACTGGCACGAGCTTTTCCGCCGGGATCAGTTCCACTTCATGGAAGCTCTCATATTTGTCGGTGAGCAACGATTTCAGGACGTTCTCCTGAAAGGCGAGATTCTGCTGGGCGGCGATCAGGTCGGCTTTGCTGGCGGCGACCTGAGCTTCCGCTTGCTTTTCGTCGAGCGGAGCCAGAGCGCCGAGTTCCACTTTTTTCTTGTTTTCGAACAGGGTGCGCTGCGCCAGTTCGAGCGCCTTTTCCACGACTTTCACATTTTCACGCGCGAAGATGAGGTTGTAATACGCCTGCTCCACGCTGTGCACCGTGGTCATGATTTGGCCCTTGAGCATCGTTTCCGAAAGCTTGAGCACTTTCTTGTTGATCAGGATCGTCGCGCGGCCCGGATCGATCCAGAAGTTTTGCAAGAGCGGTTGCGAGAGCTGGATCGACCAACTTGCGTTGTAGTTTGAATTCTCATTCGTGCCGACGAGGCTGGTGGTCCGGGAAAGGCTCTCGGTGATGGAGTAACGGGCTCCCGTGGGCAAGATCGCGCCGAGTCCGAAGTTGATCCCGGGCAGGGTATCCACTTCCAATTCGCGATTCCCAATGTCGCGGCCAAACTGATCGACGCCGCCGGGCTGGGAGCTGAAGAAGTGCGACCCTTGCAGGGTGATTCCCGGTTCGTAGATCGCGTAGGAACTGCGCAAGTTGTGCTCGGCGATCAACGGATTGAAGCGTTGAATCTTTACGTCCAGGTTGTTCTCCAGCGCCATCTGAATGGCCTCCGCCAGGGTGATTTCGCGGCTCGGTTTGGCGGGCGGATTCTGGGCCTGAACGGCGCCGGCGCTGATCAAGGCCAGCAAGGAAAGGATTCGGGTCAAATGCATGGGGCAGCGAGAGTGCGGGATTTAGCCGAGTTCGTCAAATCATCGTCACCGGGTATGACTCTGAAGTGTCCCAGGAAGTTACGCGAAATCTAATGGCTCACCAGTGTCCCGACATTCTCCCCCAGCACGACTCGCTTCAGATTGCCGGGCTTGAACAGATCGAAGACGATGATCGGCATTTTGTTGTCCATACAGAGCGAGAACGCGGTCGAATCCATCACCTTGAGCCGTTTGCGCAAGGCTTCCATGTAGCTGACTCGCGTATAGCGTTTGGCGGCCGGGTTTTTCTTGGGATCGCTGTCATAAATTCCGTCCACCTTCGTGGCTTTGAGAATGATTTCTGCCCCGATTTCATTGGCGCGCAAAGCGGCCGTCGTGTCGGTGGAAAAATAAGGATTGCCCGTGCCGCCTCCGAAGATGACGACGCGCCCCTTCTCCAGATGCCGGATGGCCCGGCGCCGAATGAACGGCTCGGCGACTTGCGCCATGCTGATCGCGCTCTGGACGCGCGTGGCGACGCCAAGTTTTTCAAGGGCATCCTGCAGGGCCAGGGCGTTGATCACGGTGGCCAGCATGCCCATGTAATCTCCGGTGGTGCGGTCGATCCCGCGTTCGCTGCCTTGTTCGCCGCGAAAAATATTTCCGCCGCCCACCACGATCACGACTTCCAGGTTGAGCGCGCGCACCTGCTGGATTTGTTTGGCCATGTCATGGATGGATTCGGGGCAGATGCCCACGCCGGTTTCACCGCCCAACGCTTCGCCGCTGAGCTTGATCAAGATCCGCCGGTATCTGGCTTTGTTCTCACGTTTCATGGCGTGAAAGGGTGTCTGGGTTCGATGGGGAAAGCGCGTCCCTCAGCTCGAAGGGGCGGTTGGTGGCCAGCAACATTAGCGGGAGGTTCTAGCAACCGGCCTCGCCCCCGTCAAATGAAAGCCAGGCGGTGCGGCACTCCCAAAAGGAAAATCATCACGATCGACCATGAGACCGAAGGCAAAGTTGCTTTTCCAGCCGAAGAGGAATAGAAGTTCAGCATGAAATTCAGAAGGGTGAGCTGAGCTTCGGGCGAGAGGCGCGCGAATTCGCTTTCGATTTCGCTGACGGCGGGTGTTGCCATACTGGTGGTATTCTCCGATTTGTTGCCGGCAAGTCAACGGTGTCCAATTGCCTTGCGCAACGCCTGTCTGTGAACGGCGATGGAGCGAGACTCCCGCCGAGCCGTGTGTCGATGGTGACTGGCGAGGACGCTCGCCCCACCTTCTCTGAGATTAGGATCTGCGAATGACCTGCGCTATCCCGAAAAAACTTCGCCCACCTGGAACCGGATGAATCGGCGGATGGCCACGTCGTCCCCCACGCGTTTGGCCACGGCGGCGGCGTGTTCCTTCACGGTGATTTCGGAGTTCTGCTTCACGAAGCCTTGATCGAGCAGGCAGAAGCTCTGGTAAAACTTTTCCAGCTTGCCTTCGACAATTTTCGCCACGGCCTGCGGAGGTTTGTTCTTGGCCTGTTCGGCGGCGATCTCTTTTTCTTTGGCGACCACGGCCGGATCGAGTTGCTCTCTCGAAACGGCGATCGGGCTCGCCGCCGCGATTTGCAGCGTGATGTCACGAACCAACTGCTTGAAGTCGTCGTTCCCTACGGTCGCTTCCTTTCCCGCGCCGACCTCGACGAGGACGCCGATTTTGGCGCCGGTATGGATGTAGCCGGCGATCAAACCATTGCCAGTGACTTCCAGGCGTTGCGATCGGGAGATTTTGATGTTCTCGCCGGTTTTGGCCACGACCGCAGTCCGCAGCGCTTCGCAATCGGCAGCGGGATCGCCGGCCTGCGTTTTGGCGACTTCATCACAGAACGCGCGGAAACTCTCATTTTTCGCCACGAAATCCGTTTCGCAATTCACTTCCACCAAAACGCCGAGGCGGGCCCCAGGCTGGATGTATTGCGCCACAATCCCTTCTTTCGTCTCGCGGGAGGCTCGCTTTGCGGCGGCCGCAACGCCTCTTTTGCGCAGAATATCCACGGCGAGATTCAGGTCGCCTTTGGATTCGGTCAGCGCCTTTTTGCAGTCCATCAGGCCCGCGTTGGTCATTTCTCTGAGTTTGCCGACAAGTGCTGCTGTGATTTCAGACATAAAGGATCAGTTCTAGATAATGGTTCAGGGATTCCACCGTATCTCTCCGGAGAAGAAACGGCACGGAATGTGGCGCGCTAGGCCGTCACGACAGACTCCGTCGCAGGAGCGGGAGCGGGCGCGGACTCCGCAGGAGCCTCAGCGGCAGCTTCGGTGGACGCCGCCTCGCTTTCTTTCCGCCGTCCGTATTTCGCGTCGTACTCTGCGCGAGCCTGGATGATGGTCTGCATGATGACGCTCAGGATGAGACGTACGGAACGGATCGCGTCGTCGTTGCCGGCGACCGGAAAATCGACGAGGTCGGGGTCGCAGTTCGTATCGACAATGGCGACAATCGGAATCTTCAAGCGTCGCGCTTCGGCCACGGCGTTGTGCTCGCGTTTGATGTCCACGACGAACAGGGCGTCCGGCAGGCTGTCCATGGCGCGGATGCCATCGAGATTCTTGATGAGGCGGGCGGCTTCGCGGCGGAGCGAGGATTGCTCCTGTTTGACGTAATTGTTGATTGTCCCGTCGGTCTCCATTTTCTCGATCTGCTTCAACCGGCCGACGGAACGTTTGATCGTCTTGAGATTGGTCAGCGTGCCGCCCAGCCACCGCTCGGTAACGTAAAACTGGCCGCAAGCTTTCGCCGATTCCTTGACCGATTCCTGGGCCTGCTTCTTGGTGCCCGCGAAGAGAACTCGTCCTCCTTTGCCGATGGTCTTTCCGAGGAAATCGCAAGCCGCTTCCAGTTGAGCGAGCGTCTTGCTCAGATCGATGATGTAAATTCCGTTGCGCGCATCAAAGATGAACTTCTTCATCTTTGGGTTCCAGCGCTTGGTTTGGTGTCCGAAATGGACGCCCGCGTCCAACAGTTCTTTGATGCCAATGCTCAGCACAAGTTTTCCTTTGTTCTTAGTTTGCCTTTGCGCAAACCATCCCGCGGAACACGGGATTCAATTTGATGTTGTTGTGGCCGCCTCGTTCACTCGAACGAAGGTCATTTCGGGCCGTTATGTCCTCAGTTCGCGGGTGTCCGAACCTCGGCCAACCCGGCGAAAAGGGCTGGCAACATAACAAAGCCAACTTCCGTCGCAATCTTTATTTTTCCCTTGCTTTCCCCTCATTTCTGCCCGGTTTTGGCTGCTCCCGGGCCGGCTTTGGTTTGGGCTTCGGGCCGGTCGGCAGGCCTCGCATGAGCTGCAACAGCAACCAACCCGCCACGCCGAAGAGCGCCACCGCGACCATGATGGCCAGCACCTTCAGAACGCGCGCCTGCCGGAGCTTCCGCTGTGTCCATTCCTGCCGGGATTGCTTGAACATCTCGAATTCGTGCTCGAGCGACATCTCGGGAGACACTTCGTCACGCAACTGCAGCGTGAACCAACCGTTGTCTTGCCGGCCAAAGCGCGGCGGGAGTTTCTCGAGGGCATTGGCATCTGCCTCCTGAAAGCCGTGTGCGCGCCAGAACGGGCTTGGGTCTTGAGTCCAGAGCCGCCACAAACCATGGTTTCGGGCAACGGATTGCACGCGCTCCCAAAGGGCTTGCTCCAGTTCGACGCGGCATTCGGGGGTGCGAAAGCACGGGGCGTGAATTCGGCCCTGCTGCGCTTCCAGTTGCAGTCCGATGCACGCCAGCAGGGTTCCATCGACGGCTTCGGCGACCTGAAACTCGGTCAACGACTTCTCCAGGCCGGAGTTGGCGCCGGCCGTTTGCGCCCAAAGAGAACGCAACCTGTCCAAATCCTCAATCGTCGCCCGGCGCATCTGATAGCTCTGGGGAGTCATGGCAAACTCTCAAGACGGAACCTTCAGACCGCGAATCGCGCAACGCGACGAAGCCGCGACCGAGGTCGTTAATGCGTTACAACGTTAAATCGTTAAATCAGTTAAACGGGCGAACGGGTTAGATGGGTAAAAAATACTGGCGAGTGGGCTGTGGGTAAAGTTTTTGGTGGAAATCCGGCGGCGTTTGGGAAATCAATCGCCCCATGAAAAACCTGAGCTTTATCCTCCGCGCGCATGGCTGAGCCGTCTGCGGACAAACGGCGCGTCAAACCGCGCAATCTGATCGGCGTCCTCCAGTTCCTCGGAAAGTATCCCAGACGAGTCGCGCTCTGTGTGTCGTTGCTGCTGGCCATCATCAGCATCGACCTGACGTTGCCGCAAATCATTGGAAACGCCATTACCCATTTGCGCTGGCGCCTGGAATGGGGCGCGGCGTTCGATCATTGGAATTTCGTCTGGTTGTTCGGCTCGCTGGTCTTCATTCGCGCCGGGCTGGCGCACATTCTGGGTCCCGCGCGGAATCGGCTGATTCAATACACGCTGGGGGATGTCCGGGCCGCGATTTACAATGCGATTCAGCGGCTGGCGTTTCAGTACCACGACAAGTCCAGCACCGGTGAACTCATTTCCCGTTCGACGTCGGATGTCTCGAAGCTGCAGGATTTCTTCTTCGCCTGCTTGCTGTTGAGTTTCGACATTCTGGTTTCGTTGATCGTCACGATCGGGTTGATTTTCGCCATCGATCCCACGCTCGGAATCGTGGCGGTCGGGACGATGGGGCCGACGATCGGCCTGCTGATTTATTTCGGCGGCCAACTCCAGCCTCGCTGGCGCAAAATTCACGACCTGCACGGCGCGATGATGACCGTGATCCAGGAGAACATCGCCGGCGTCCGCGTCGTCAAGGCCTTTGCCAAGGAGTCGGATGAAATCAGCAAATTCATCCAGAAACGCGACACCTTGGTCACCACGGTGCTGGACGCCATCAATTACTGGGCTGCGCGCGTGCCGGTCGCCCAATTCATCTACGGCCTGAGCATGCCCCTCGCGCTTTGGCTCGGGGGCCAGGCCGTCATTCGAGGCGACCTCCTGATCGGCGACCTGGCGAAGGTGGTTTTGTATCTGATGGCCATTGGCCATCGCGTCGGCATGGTGGGCCAGTTCACAAATATCCTTCAGAACGCCAGCGCCAGCGCCGAGCGAATTCTCGAAATCATCCACGAGCCGCAAACGATCAAGAGCGGCAAACGCGACCTTCCGGCCGGACCGGGCGCGGTGGCCTTCGAAAGCGTGAGTTTCAATTACCGCGACGGCAAGGCCTCGCTCACGGACGTGAGTTTCGACGCCAAGCCGGGACGCACGTACGCCATCGTGGGACCGACCGGCTCCGGAAAAACGACCTTCGTGAACTTGATCCCGCGTTTCTATGACGTTGCGAGCGGACGGGTTTTGGTAGAAGGGATCGATGTGCGGGAGATGAACCTGACACAACTGCGCCGGAGCGTCGGCGTTATCTTTCAAGAAACGTTTCTGTTCAGCGCGACGGTGGCGGAAAACATCGCGTATGGCCGGCCCGAGGCCACGCGGGAGGAGATTGAAACATGCGCGCGCGCGGCCCAGGCGCACGAGTTCATTCTGGGGCTGGAGGAAGGCTACCAAACGATCATTGGCGAGCGCGGCGTGACCTTGAGCGGCGGCCAGAAGCAGCGCATTGCCATCGCCCGCGCCTTTCTGATGAACCCGCGCATTCTGATTTTGGACGACGCGACCTCCAGCGTCGATTCCCAGACCGAACGCCTGATTCAAGAAGCGCTGTGGCGGTTGAGCGCGGGCCGAACGACGTTCATTATTGCGCATCGATTTTCCACGGTGCAACGGGCGGACGAGATACTTGTGTTGAAAGAAGGCCGGATCGTGGAGCGCGGGAAGCACGGCGAGCTCATTCAGCGCCAGGGCTTCTATTGTGAAATTTTTGAGCAGCAGATTCGTAAATGTGAAACGTAAAACGTAAAACGTGAAACGTGATTCTATCAGGACAACTTTATGAATTACCAAGAATGGCTCGCGACAGTTCCAGCCGAGATCACGGCTGATTCCCTCTGGAAGATGGAAGCGTATCGACTCGGTTTGTTTCTCTCTGATCTCGCGTGGCACGATGCTACGAAACTAATACAGGACAAGAGGACCCAAGACTTGTCCGGGCAATTGTTTCGGTCAGTGGGATCGATATCGGCCAATCTCGCCGAGGGTTATTCGAGAGGGACAGGGAGAGATAGATCTCGTTTCTATGAGTACGCGCTGGGATCCGCGAGGGAAGCTCGCGATTGGTATTACAAAGCTCGCTACGTACTGACAGACACGGTGACGAACCACCGAACAAGATTGACGACCCAATTGATTCGTCTCCTTCTCGCCATGATACCCCAGCAGCGAGAGAGTGTCTTGAAGGAGAATTCCCCCGAATACCGAATTCCGAGTTCCGATCGCATCGATCCAGGAGCGCCGACCGCTTGGATGCTTGAAGAGATGCCGATGCCCTAATCACGTTTTACGTTTTACGTTTTACGTTTCATGGCTCACAACCTCGCCATCGAAGAACAGTTCGCTCAGAGGCGAATGACGAAGGCGACCTTTCTGAGGCTGATGCGCTACATCTGGCCGTACCGAAGGCGGTTTGCGCTCAATCTGCTCTTCACGGTCCTGGCCACGGCCTCCTCGCTGCTCGGCCCGAAATTGATCCAGATCGGGATTGACCGACATCTGACCTCGTTCACCTCTGCCCAGGCTGCCTTCCGAGGAATTTTCGTGGTGAGCTTGATTTACCTGGGGAACCTTCTCTTGGGCTGGTTTCTTTCCATCGCCCAGGTCACAAGCGCGATCGCAATCGGCCAGCGCGCCATGAACGATTTGCGGCTCGCGGTCTTCGAGCACATCCAGCGATTGTCTTTGAACTATTTTGACCGGACGCATCAAGGCCGCATCATCAGCCGCGCCGACAGCGATATCAGCGCGCTGGATAACGTGCTGACTTGGGGCGGCAATCAACTGCTTTCCAGCGTGCTGACGCTCTCAGGCGCCATTGTAATCCTGGTGCAGTATGATTGGCGCTTGTGCCTTGCGGTCGGCTCCGTCCTGCCGTTCCTCGCGGTGGGCACGCGGCTTTTTCACATCCACGTGATGAGCGCCTATCGGAAAATGATCGAACAAGGCGCCCGGCTGACTTCTGCGCTGGCGGAAAACATTTCTGGCGTGCGCGTCGTTCAGGCGTTTTCCCGCGAAGAGGAGAACCTGGCGCGCTTCGAGAAGATTCACCTGCTCTACGCGGAGACCGTGCGGGCCGCGGCGCGCATTTTTCACACCTACATGCCGTTCGTCGCGCTGCTGTCGGGCCTCGGCACCACGATCATCCTGGGCTACGGCGGATCGCTGGCCCTGCGCAACGAGATCACGGTGGGAGAATTGGCGGCCTTTATTCTTTATCTGGGCATGTTTTTCGGGCCGATCCAAACGATGGGCGATCTTTACAATTCGGTGTTGTCCGCCGCGGCCAGCGCGGAGCGCATCTTCCAATTGCTCGATACCCAACAGCAAATCATCAATCGGCCTAACGCCGAAGCGTTGCCGCCGGTGCGCGGACATATCGTGTTCGAGCGCGTCTCGTTCCGCTACGAGACGACGCCGCCGGACCACTGGGTGCTGCGCGACGTGAGCTTGGAAGCAAAACCCGGTGAGACGGTCGCGCTGGTCGGCGCCACCGGATCGGGGAAGACCACGATCATCAGTTTGATCGCGCGCTTCTACGAACCGCAGCAAGGCCGCATTTGGATGGATGGCGTCGATCTCCAGACGACGACGGTCGAATCGTTGCGCTCGCAAATCGGCATTGTGACGCAGGAGAATTTTCTCTTCACGGGCACGGTGATGGAGAACCTGAAGTTTGGCCGGCCCGGCGCGACCGACCAGGAAGTTATCGAAGCGGCGCAAACCCTCGGCACGCACGACATTATTTCGCGATTGGAAAAGGGCTACGAAACCAAGGTCGCCGAGCGCGGAAACAACCTGAGCGCGGGCGAGCGGCAATTAATCACCTTCACGCGCGCGATGGTGGCCCGCCCTCGGATCCTCATCCTGGACGAGGCGACCAGCGCGGTGGATTCGCACACGGAACAACTGATTCAGCGCGCGCTGGAAAAGCTGTTCGAGCGCCGCACCTGCTTCGTCGTGGCGCACCGGCTCTCTACGGTGCGCAACGCGCATCAAATCCTGGTTCTGAAAGGCGGCGGGATCATTGAGCGCGGCCATCACGAACAACTGATCGCGCAGGGCGGCCACTACGCGAAGCTTTACGAGGAATTCGTGCGGCAATAGCCGGAAGAATCCGCTCCAAACGATCTGCGGCGCGTGGTAGAGAATCTCTTCGATGACTTTCGACCAAGCGCAAACTCGCCACGCGGAATTGTCAGAACAAATCTGCGCCCACGATTACGCGTACTATGTCCTGGCCAAGCCGGTCGTTACGGATCGGGAATATGACCAGCTTTATCGCGAGTTGCTAGAGCTGGAGAAAACGTTTCCGGAACTCATCACGCCCGATTCTCCGAGCCGGCGCGTCGGCGGACAGCCCTTGAACGAATTCAAGTCGGTTCATCACCTCACGCCGATGCTGAGCCTGGACAACACGTATTCGCAGGAGGATGTCCAGGAATTCATGAATCGCGTGCAGAAGCTCGTGCCGAAGGAATCGTTGGACTGGACGGTTGAACCCAAGGTGGACGGCGTCGCCATCAGTCTGCGATACGAGAACGGCGTGTTGACGGTGGGCGCCACGCGCGGGGACGGCGTGAGCGGCGATGACATCACGGCCAATCTGAAAACCATCCGCAGCATTCCTCTGAAGCTGAAGACGGGCGCGCATCGGCTGCCGGAATTTCTTGAAGTGCGCGGCGAAGTTTATATGACCCTCGCCGGTTTCAAAAAGCTGAACGCCGAGCGCGAAGCCGCGGGAGAGGAACCGTTCGCCAATCCGCGCAACTCCACGGCCGGATCTTTGAAGCAACTCGATCCCAAACTTGTCGCCAAACGGCCGCTCGACGTGGTGCTTTACGGCACGGGCCAAATCGATGGGGCCTGGAAGCCCGCTTCTCAAGTCGAACTGCTGGCCGGGTTGAGATCCCTTGGATTCAAAACGCCGGAGAGAGTCTGGCATTGCCGTTCTGCGAAAGAATTGCTCCACGCCATCGAAGAACTGGATCGCGCACGAGAGAAGTTCGCTTACGAAACGGATGGCGCCGTAGTCAAACTCAATTCCTTCACGCTCCGCGAGCGGGTTGGCTACACCTCCAAAGCGCCGCGCTGGGCCATCGCTTACAAATACGCCGCCGAACGCGCCGAGACGAAACTCAAAGCGATTACGATCCAGGTCGGACGCACGGGCGCTCTGACGCCGGTGGCGGAGCTGGAGCCGGTCTTCCTGGCGGGCAGCACCATCAGCCGCGCGACGCTGCACAACGAGGAAGAACTGCGCCGAAAAGATATTCGAGCCGGCGACACCGTGATCATCGAGAAAGCCGGCGAGGTCATTCCCGCCGTCGTGGGCGTGGTGTTGGATAAGCGGACGGGGCGAGAGAAGGTTTTCGAGTTTCCCAGGACGTGCCCTGAATGCGGCGCGCCCGTCTCGCGTTCGACCGGCCTGGCTGTGGGCGATCCGGGCGTGGTCTTGCGCTGCGCGAATCCGGATTGCCCGGCGCAGGTTCGCGGCCGCATCGGGCACTGGTGTGCAAGGGGGGCTATGGACATCGAAGGCGCGGGCGAGGTGCTCGTGGAACAATTGGTGAAAAGCGGCCTCGTTCGCGATGTGGCGGACCTCTACTCGCTCAAGCTCGGCCAAATCGTGGCGCTGGAGCGCATGGGAGAAAAATCCGCGCAAAACCTTCTCGACGGCATTCAAGCGAGCAAGAGCCGCGATGTCTGGCGGCTGATCTTCGGCCTGGGCATCTTGCACGTTGGCGCCGGAGTGGCCAAAGCGCTGGGCCGCGGCTTTGCGACGCTCGACGATTTGCGCCGGGCCAGTCTGGAACAGTTGAATGAGATCCAGGATGTCGGCAGCGTCATCGCGCGAAGCCTGCGGCAATGGTTCGACGAAAAGCGGAATCAGGACTTGATCGAGCGGCTGCGGGCGGCGGGATTGAATTTCCAATCGTCGCTTTACCGACCGCAAGCGGCTTGCGGCCGGTTCGCGGGGAAGACATTTGTCCTGACGGGCACGCTGCCATCGCTGACGCGCGAGCAAGCCGCGGCGAAGATCGAAGCCCTCGGCGGCAAGGTCAGCAGCAGCGTGAGCCAGAAAACCGATTACGTTGTTGCGGGCGAGGAAGCGGGTTCCAAGTTGGAGAAAGCGCAGAAGCTCGGCGTGAAAATCTTGGACGAACAGGAGTTCTTGAAGTTGTGCGAGGGGCGAGAAACTCCCGACCGCATTGCGAATGCAGACCACGGTGGACTTGGATTTTGAACAAATCACTTGACGGTTGGCGTTTTGATTCAGGCGAGCGAGAATACCGGCGTCATGAAAACCGCTGAACAGAAGGATGGACTGCGCGCGAAACCGAGTCATCCCCAACCCCGCGCATCCGGATCAGCCCGTCAATAAGGTGAAGTAACGGCCCGGATTTCGCATTGCGCAATTCCTGAACGATGCCTGAAGGCCGCTCGGACGCACAGAAGGCTCCAGTTTGTCCTCCAGGAGCCCAAACGGCGGCGGGGCGGCGGGGCGTGGAACCGTGTGTGATTGATGGCGAGCTTCTTCAATCTCAGAATCGGCGCCTACGCCAATGACGGACGCAACATCTCCCGGCCGCCCCAGCACCCGGTTCGCGTCCGCAAACGAGTGCCGCTTTCCGGCCAAGGTCCCCGCGCCGTTGCTGTGGCTGGTTCGCGGCTCTATGTCGCGAACTATTTTTCCGACAACCTTTGCCGGCTCGACTTGGCGGAACGGGAACCGAAAGCTGAATCGCTCCCGTTGTGGACGTTTCATGGCACTGGAGCGCCGGCCTCCGGCCCGGCTCGATCAGAGACCGCAATCGATCCGCCGGGCTGGTGAACGCCGTCCTGAAATGACTTCATTCTTCAGTATCAAAATGGAAGGGCCGTCGTTCTGCCATTTCTCGTAAAGCGCGGGGTTCACTTTATACGGCGTGCGGTTGGCCGCGCCGAGCACGATGTCCGGATCGCCGTCGCCATCGACATCCCCGGCGTCCATCACGAGCCAGCGGCCCGAAACGCTTTCCGGAAATGAGAACGCGTCAAACTTCAGGCCGCCTTTGTTTTCGAGATAGACGAAGCTTTCTTCCGGCGACGATTCGTAGTCCGGAAAATACGAGATCGCCGCGATGTCGGAGTCGCCGTCCAGGTCGAAATCCGCCGCCACGGCTTTGAACGCGCCATTGAGCGGGTAGAAGAAAGCTTCCCGAAAACGAGTTTGCCCGTCGTTCAAATAAAGCCGGATGCCATGGTAATTTTTCAGGCACGACGGATATTCGCCATTGTCGCCGTTGGCTGTCAGCACATCCATGAAACCGTCCTTGTTGAAATCAACCAGTTGGAATCCCGCGTAGCCCCAAACCGGGTGCTGCTCCACGACGGGTTTCTCGGTGAATTGGCCGTGGCCGTTGTTCAGCAACAGGTAAATGCCTTCCTTCGCCTGAGCCATCAGGACGAGGATGTCCAGGTGGCCATCCTTGTTGAAATCGAACAGCTCAGTGCGCACGGCGCCCGGGCGATCATAGATCACGTGAGGAATGTACCCGCCGTCGCTTCGCTGCTCGTACCACGCCAACTCGCCCATGATGTTTCCAAAACCAGAAACCACGAGGTCTTCGCGGCCATCGCCGTTCAGATCACCAAATGCGGAGTGAGTGGGCCGCCCGAGGTTGGCCAGCGCGTCGGCGCGCCAGGCAAATGTGTCGCCTTTGTTGTCGAGCTGAATCACTTTGCCCAATCGCTGATCGTGCGGCGGCACACGCCCAATCAACGTGCAAAACCAGCCGCTGGAACGCCGCGCCAGTCCAACTGGAGGGCTTTCCACCGCGAGCGACGAAAGCAGTTTCCCACTGGCGTCGAGCACATCGAGCGTTTTGGTCTGGGCGTTGCCGACGTAAATCCGGCAGGTTGCCGGATCGATTTGCGTGAGCGTGACGAAACGTTGGCCGGGCCGGTATCCGGGATTCACGACGGAGAATCTCTTCAGGTCCATTTGAATGGGCGCGCGCGGTCCTAGCGGCAAGGCTTTCTCCGGCGCGGCGGCGAAGTAGTACTTCCAGACGAGTTGCCATTCGTCCAAGACGACGCGGTGATCCGGATCGGTTGGGTCGAGGCGGTCAATGCCCAGCCGGCCTCGCAGGAACGGCATGGTGCCTTTCTGCCAGGTGGATCGATCCAGGAGATTTGGGTCGGGAAAAAGGTGGCAGGTAGCGCAGTACCGTTGCGCCAGTTCCTTGCCTCGCTGAAATTCACGCGTGGTGGCCGGCTCTGTTTGACCCCAAGTCGAAGGCAGGACCGTCAACAAGCTCAGCCAAACGCGTCCCAAGAGCGAAACTCGGTGAGACAGGCTGCAAGCCTGTCCTACGTTGAGGACGGATCGGCGCATCGGGACGCGAACTTAGGACAACGTTCCGAAGTGAGCAACGACTTACGGCAACGAAACGGACTTTAGGAGGGTACTCCAGAACCGGGATTGGAGTGCCGGCCTCCGGCCCGGCACGACTCGAAGCGGAACCTTGCCGGATCGGAGACCGGCACTCCGGTTCAAGGGCAGAATTGCTGGCAGCCGCGAAGGCGATTTGCCTTCGCCGCTTGTCGCGCGCATCCTTTGCGTCGTCCTATGAAACGATAAGATCGTGAAGGAATGGCGTGGCCGAGTGCCGCGCGCGGCCGTCGCAGAGGCCGTCCGATTAGCAGGCCGGCATTCCAGGACGTCCGCGTAATCGGAGTGGAGCTCGCCGAGTTGGGGATCAAAGACGACAATCTGCTCCCTCAACTTCACCGACTTTCGAGGCTCACACTGTTCACGGGCCATGCAGATGACATTCTGGCATGGCGATTGAGCGCTCTGTCAGGGCTGAAACCTAGCGAAAGAGATTTGAAATTTGACCACGGATCACACGGATTCACACAGATAGGAACGCATTCACCAGGTCGCCTTCCGGCGGATTCGGCGGGTTCTGATTGAAGAACGATGCCGAGGGCGCGGGCGAGTCGCAGAACCTCACCCAGCCGGAATCGACCGATTTGTTGCCGGAGAACGAAGCGACGCCGCTTGAGCTCACCCGGAATGAGATCGGCACTTGCAGCCCTCCGAAATTCAGATTCGGCGTCACGCTGCCACCAGGCAGAACTCCGTCGTTTGTCAGTTTCAAGCTCACGCTGCCGACAAGACAACAAGGATCAGGGGGGCAAAAAAAGTTCCAGTTGACACTTACTGTATGGGTGTTATCATACACTCAACGGACTGAGAAAAGGCAACCATGCTCCATTTCCAGATCGATCCGCACTCCGGTTTGCCGGTTTACCGGCAGGTGATGGATCAGATCAAATATTACGTGGCGTCTGGCACGTTGCGCCCGGGCGATCAGTTGCCTTCGATCCGGGAACTTGCGCAGAAGCTGGCGGTGAATCCAACGACGGTGGTCAAGGCTTACTCGGAACTCGAACATGAGCAAGTCATCGAAATGCGTCACGGCAAAGGAGCCTTCGTGGCCGAAGGCTCGACCCGCCTTTCCGACCGCGAACGCGAAAAAGCGTTGCGCCGCCTGGCCCGGCAGCTTGCCGTCGAGGCCGCCCAGATGGGCGCTACACCGGAAGTGGTATTGCGCGTGCTCAATGAAGAGTTTAACGACATCGCAGGCCGGGACCTGGGAACCTTCGCCCAAAAACGCGGCGATAACAGAAGCTGAAACGCGATGAAGGACTACGCCATTCAAGCGATCGATTTGACCAAGGCATTCCCTGGCGGTGCGGTTGCGGTCAGCGGTCTGGATCTCCAGGTCGAGCGCGGCGCTGTGTTCGGACTCATGGGGCGGAATGGGGCCGGAAAGACGACCGCCTTGCGCCTCTTGATGGGTCTCTTGAGGCCGGACCACGGGACGGCTCTGCTTCTTGGATCGAATCTCTGGAACGCGCCTCGCGGGTCGAGATCACGGATCGCTTACGTCTCCCAAACCGAACAGCTTCCCAGTTGGATGACCCTTGGTGAACTTTGCCGGTACGTGTCGCATTTCTACGAGCGCTGGAATCAGGACGTGATCACCGACCTGGCGCGCCGCTGGTTATTGCCCTGGAATCGCGCGGTCGGCCGGCTTTCGAACGGCGAACAAAGAAAAGCCGCCATTGCTCTGGCTTTGGCCCCGCAACCGGAAGTGTTGCTCCTGGATGAGCCGGCGGCCGGACTCGATCCGATCGCGCGGCGGGAATTGGTCGAAGAGTTGGTGAGCGTGATCAGCCGGGGCGAAGGTTGCACCGTGCTTTTCAGCACGCACGTCACGGCGGATGTGGAACGGATCGCGGAGTGCATCGGGTTTATGGATCGAGGGCGACTGTTGCTGAGCGCCCGGCTGGATGAACTGCAGGCCAGCACCCGGCGCGTTCAAATCATTTTCCCGGGTGATTCTCCACCGCAGAATTTGTCCATCCCCGGCGCGACAAGAACCGAAACGGCAGGACCAGTCGTGACCGCGATTACTCGGCATGCGGACCATCAATACTTTGAATCTCTGAAAACCAGGCCCGGTGTGCGGGTGCAGATTTTTCCCATGAGCCTCGAAGAAATCTTCATCGAGGTCGTCGGGCAAAACACGCGGGAGGACTTTGAAGCGGCCCGAGTCGAGTGAAGGTGACACCGAAGATGAAGCGACCGGATTCCTGATGAAAACGCCAGCAGAGATCTTTCGGTTCAACCGTGAATGGACGCCAATGCACGCGAATCAAACGCAGGGACTGCCGCTTCGGTTTCGCGTCCATTCCTTTGGCGGTATCCCACTGTGAGTAGTTGATGAAGTCTTAATTCAAACCGAATCGCATATGAGACGTACCAAATTCCAAAACTCAATCCTGGCATTGCTCCTCGGACTGGCACTTCAGTCCGCTCAGCACGTCCAGGGCCAAACGCCTGGCAGCAACCCCGGAGGAATTCTCCCGGGCAGTCTGGTGGCCATCCAATCCATCCGGCTCGACGGCACGAATATCGTGGTGACGGTCGATGTGTCGGCTGACGTCAAAACCGTCGTGTTGGAATCCCGGCTTCGCGTCGGCAGCGGCGCGTGGGATCCACGCGCGATCCAGCGCATGTCCGAGTTCACAACGCCCGTGAAGGCGGTCACCTTCCGCATCCCGCGCACCGAGACGATGGAGTTGATTCGCGCCCGCGGCGACACTACCGAGACCATCCCAGCCACATTTTTCAAGGGCACGAATTCCATCCAGTTCGCGGTTAGCGGCGTCGGGAACAACAATCTCGCCGCCGCGCCGCCGATGGCGACGGCTTTCGATGATCGCGCCAAAGTGGCTGCCCCCGCTGAGAACGCGTCAGGGTCGGCCGCGCGCAGCGTCGTCGAATCGGACATCTGGAAGCTCAACGGTGACACGCTTTACTTTTTCAATCAGTACCGCGGGCTTCAGGTCATCGACATTGCGCAGCCGGACAAGCCGGTGGTTCGCGGGACGTTCAACCTCCCGGCGGCCGGCGAGCAGATGTACCTGCTGGGATCGAGCCAGGTGGTTTTGCTCGCGCGAGACAATTGCAATTGGGGCCCAACCGCCGAGAGCGAACTCATGCTCCTGGAAGTGAAGGATGGACAGCCCGCGCCCGTCGCCGAACTCGCCATTTCCGGACAAATCCGCGAAAGCCGCCTCGTCGGCACCGCGCTCTACGTCGTGTCCGAACGCTACCAGCCCATGCTGCTGCCCGCTAAACCTGGCGGCCGACCTCAAGAAGCGTGGGAATGGGGCAGCCAGGTGACTTCCTTCGATCTCAGCGACTTCGCCAAACCGGCCGTCAAATCCAAGGAATGGGTTTCAAGCGGGATGTATCAAAACATCAATGCCATCATGGCCACCGACCAATACCTTTTTGTGGCCGCCCCGGCGCCCAATCAGAATTCCTGGAACGGAAACTCTCTCATCCACGTCTTCGACATCTCCGCGCCGGACGGCACGATGCGGAAGCTTTCGAGCATTCCGGCCACGGGCAAGGTCAAGGACAAGTTCAAGATGAACCTCGACGGCACCACGTTCTCGGCGGTCACGGAGACCTGGAATTTAACGCGGAACAATCCCTCCACCCAGGTCGAAACGTATTCGCTGGCCGATCCCAAATCCCCCAAGCACCTGGCCGTCCTCAAGATCATCGAGCGCGAGCAACTGCACGCCACGCGCTTCGACGGCGATTTGCTCTACGCGGTCACGTTTTTCCGGATCGACCCGCTCTGGATCATCGATCTTTCCGATCCGGCCAATCCCAAGAAGGTTTCCGAGCTGGAGATTCCGGGCTACTCGACCTACATCCAGCCGCTGAATGGCCGGCTCGTGACCATCGGGCTGGACAATACGGCGGGCTGGCGGACGGCCGTCCAGCTTTTCGACGTTGAAAATCCCGCCAAACCTTCGCTTCTGAGCAAAGTCATCCTCGGCGAGCAATATTCATCCAGCGAGGCGAACTACGATGAGAAAGCTTTCGGCGTCCTGCCGGAGGAGAAGCTGCTGCTGGTGCCCTACTCCACTTACGGAGCGGACGGCTATTTCCAAGGCGTTCACCTGATCGACCTGGAACGCGACACGCTTCGCAAGCGCGGCGCGATCGAGCACGAACTTCAACCCCGCCGCGCGACCATTCACCGGGACCGCATCCTCTCCGTCTCCGGGCAAGAGCTGTTGAGCGTTGATGCCACGGATCGCGATCGTCCGCGCGTGGTTTCCTCGACGGAACTCTCCTGGGCCGCGGACCGAGTTTATCTCGAAGGGCAACACCTGATCGAAATCAGTTCGCAATGGAATACCCCAGTGTCGCTGCGCGTGGTTCAGGCCGATGATCCATCCAAGGTCCTGAAACATGTGAGCCTGTCGGACGTGCCGTTCTTGGGAGCAGCAGCCCGCCACCAGCGCCTCTACGTCGCGCAAGGCAAGTCCACGGAATACGTGTGGGAAAAAGATCCGGCGGCCAGCTCCTGGCGTCTCGTGAGGACGAATGAAGCCGCTCTGACCCTCTCGATTTACGATCTCTCGAAACTGCCGGAGGTAACGCTGCTGAGCCAAACCAAAACCCAATTCGAAAACCGCTATTGGTCTTCGCTCACCGCGCTCTGGCCGAAACCGGGCGTGCTCGTTTGGAATACGAGCAGCTACGGCGGACCGTGGCGGATTCTGGCTGAGGACTCCGCGGTCGGCTCGCCCAGGATCGCCGCCCCGATCGATTCACGCATTGGCTTTGCGCCGTGGCGGGGCAGTTCCGAAGCGATCTTCGTGGCTTACGACGTGGCGAACGCCGGTCAGCCGGCCTTCCTCTCGGAAGTCAAAGTCAACGGAACCAACTATTGGTGGAGCTTCAGCAAAGCGTTCGCGGTCGATGGCCTGGTTTACCTCAGTCACCAGGCCTCGGAGTACTTGCCTTACCTCAAGCCGCCGCATTGGATTGATAGCACAAAACCAACGATCGAACCGGCCCCCGGGGTCTGGGCGCAGCGCTATTTCCTCGACGTGATCAACTACGCCGATCCGAAAGAGCCGAGCGTGCGGAAACCTGTCGCCCTTCCGGGCGCGCTCATCGGCGTCGCGCACAAAGGCCAGTTGCTCTACACGCAGGGCTATCGTTACACGGACGTTGAGAAATGGACGGACATGAGGGAGTACCTCGATGCGGTGGCTTACGACGGCGTCGCGACGCACGGCGTCGATTCGATTCAGTTGCCTCAGACCTGGCCGCACCCCGTGCTCGCAAACGATGCGAATCTGTTCATCGGGCAAGTGCTCGATGTCCGGGCCGCCAGCGCTCCGACAACGGAACCGAAAGTCGTGGACGCGACGAAGCCGGCGCCCGCTCCGGGAAGCACCGGAAGCACTGCCGGCTCATTGGAAGTCTGGACCCTGGCCGACACGGGCAAATTCACCCGGCTGAGTTCCACGGCCTTGACCTCGCCGGCGAACGATTTGCGGAAGTTCGGAGATCTGCTGGCCGCGCAAGTGAACAACAAGATCCAGTTGTACGACGCCTCCAATCCGTCGGAGTTGAAGCTGCGCGCAACCGGCGCGCCGCTCGGATGCATCGGCTACAATTTGGAGTTCGCGACCGGCACGCGGGATCGCGGGCTGTGGATTCCGCTGGGCCCATACGGCGTCACGCGCATTGCGATCAATCAATGACGACGGTCCGGTAGGGCAGACCTTCGGGTCTGCCTTACCCCAGGCTGGACCTGATCCATGTTTGATTCCCATCCAGAACGAGGAGAGAATCCCGCGAAGGGCTTCGCGCATTGGACTTTGAGCGTGATTCTTCATCGTAATCCTACTCTTACTCTTACTCGAAGAGCGCTTGTCTCTGAACGATTAGGATTAGGATTAGGATTAGGAGCAGGAGAACTCCACAGAGTTAATTCAATGGCATTGTACCCTGTCCCTCTCCCCATCGGAGGGGGAGAGGGTGTCCGTAGGACGGATGAGCGGGACGTTCAGGAAAGAGCTCCGCGCCTGACCATCCCGCTGGGTCGGTTCGAGGCGAGCGGTTGGACGCCCGACTTGAGGTGCGCAGAAAAGGAAATCCTCAGCGCCGCCCAAGGCCGGCCTTCGGCGAATGTCCCGTTGGAACCTTCCAGGCAAACTCGACCTCGAGTCGGCTCCGGGCGCGGCCGGAAGATTCAGGCCTTCACGCTGGTCGAATTGCTGACGGTGATCGCGATCATCGCCGTGCTCGCCACGTTGCTCTCAACCGCGCTGAGTTCGGCGAAGCGAAAAGCCCGGCAGGTGGCCTGCACTTCGAACCTTCGGCAAGTCAGCCTCGCCTTCAACATGTATTTGGACGACGAACAGAAGCGTCCGAACTACCTGGGCGCTTTGGTGACGGCCAAATACCTTCCCGCTCCCGCCGTGCTGCTTTGTCCCGAAGACAAAACTCGGAACTGGGGCGGCCTGGTGGAAGGATCGCGCTTTGGCGAACCCACTTCCTTGCTCAAAGCCGCTCCCGCAACCGAAGCGCTGAAAGTCGCGGGCCACACGGACCCAATACGGGAGATTCCTTACTCCTATTTGCACCCGTTGTCCTGGGATGACGAAGCGTGGAATCGCCTCGCCAAAGCGGATCCCAGCGCGGGCATCGCTGCCTGTCAGCTTCACG
Source organism: Verrucomicrobiota bacterium (assembly GCA_016871535.1). Taxonomy (NCBI): domain Bacteria; kingdom Pseudomonadati; phylum Verrucomicrobiota; species Verrucomicrobiota bacterium. Next base: position 7,878 of record VHCZ01000021.1, on the reverse strand, counting down.
GGCTGGGAAAACCAAACTTGAATTCCCCCAGCATTCGCGACTTCCAGGGCTTGCTCCTGCGCGCGCAACGCGATGGGGCGGTCGTCAAACGCCAGGTCTTTTGGGAACCGGTAGCGAACATCGAGTCCAGAAGCGTGGTGGACGCCGAGGTCGCCGCGGCGCCGCCGTCGGCTTTTGCGGCCGGCCCGGCTTTGACGGCGCCGCAGGCGGCACCGGCCATGTCCCCCGCGCCGAGCAGTTATCCGTGGCGCTTGTTCACGGACGAATCCGTGCCGTGAATCCGGTGTATCAATCTTGCGGGAAAACACGAGTGGACACCCGTGTGGGGCGTCCAAAAAGACGAAATCAGGGACGCGCGACTGGGCGCGTCCCTGATTCATCGCGGCGTATGAAAAGATCGGCTGATCCCATCGAGGGTCGGGCGGCGGTGGGGATGTGTGAGCGAGGTGTCCGCTGTAGCGCAGAGTTGCACTCTGCCGTATCGCCGATTTGTAATCGGCGGCGTTCAGGCAAGTTCCAGAGCGCTCGATCTTGGGGCCGCTTGCGGAATGCGCGATACGGCAGATTGAAAATCTGCGCTACGGCTAACACAGACGGCGCTGCTGCGCCGCCGCATCGTCAAAAACGCGGCTGCGCGGGAACGCAGCCCTACCGTCGGGTTCAAGGTAGGGCCAGCCGTCCCGGCGAGCCGCTCCACGGGCTTGGAACACGTCCGGATCGGCTCGCTGGGGACAGGCTCGCCCTACCTGGATGCTTGATGTATGCTGGACCACATCAGTAAAGAACTGTTCTCCTCAAAACTTGCCAGCGCGAGCGTGGAAGCGGCGCGCGCGGTGAGCGAACGTCTCCGCGCGAGAAGTTCTCCGTTGCGGGGATTGCTCTGGGCGGAGTGGTTCGCGCATAGCAAGCTATTGCTCTTCTTTCTGGCGTTGTGGTTGATCGGGGTCTGGGGCTCTCCGCTTTTCATCAGTCCCGGCTGGATTCTTCTGCTGGGCGGGGTGTACGCGTTGCTGGCGGGCCCGGCTTACGGAGGCGGAGACGTCCTGGAAGGCTGCGAGGAATTCTCCTTTGCCTTGCCCGCCGGCCGCTCCGCCCGCTACTGGGCGCGCGCGACCGTGGGCGGCGGAACGCTTCTCCTGCTGACGGCGATGAACCTCTTCGCGCTGGGATTTGACCTGCCGCAGATTCTAGCACGCTTCTACGTGGGCACGGGCATCATCAAACCTTTGCCGATTCTGAAGCCTGGGTTGCTTTACGGCCTGGTGGGCGCCCTGCCCTTCGCGGTGTTTGCGTTCTCGTTCGCACTGGCGGCCAACACCCATTCGCGGACCCTGGTGATGACCGCGTGGTTTTGGGCGGCGCTGACCGCCTTGTTTCTCGTGCAATTGGGCTTTTGGTACGAGCAACACCTCTGGGAATCGCTGACCGGCTTTTTTTCTTTCCCGCTCCTGCTCGTGGCGGGCGCGGGCGCCTTGTGGCTGGGCCAGCGTGTGTACTCTCGAAAAGAAATCGGAAGCCCGGCTGCCCCCTTCTACATCCCCGCTCGATTCTGGCTCTGGCTGATCGGATTCATCCTCGGCGTTTGCGTGGCCCTGGCGCTCCTTTCTTCTCTCGCCAAACATTACCCGGAATTCTTCGCTGTGCCGGCGCGTTAAATTCGAGCGACACGAATTTCACGAATTTGCGCTCCTGACGACAGCCATCAGCAGCGATTCGATCTGCCGCAAGAAGGTGCAAGGCTCATTTAACCGATTTAACGATTCAACCCATTTAACATTTTAGCGCCGTTACGCCGGCTTTTGAGTTTGACCGTCGCAGGCAGGGCTGTTGTTCTTGCGCCCGAACCCGGACCCCATGTTTGCCGCCACCGAAGAGAAAGCCTCGCGTTGGTACACCGGCGTGACGCGCTACCAGTGGCTCGTCCTCGCCATTGCCTCAGCCGGCTGGGCTTTCGACACCTTTGAAGGCCAGCTCTTCAACATCACCCGCAACCAACTCCTGGCCGACATCCTGAACGTCGGCCCGGGCGATCCGGCCATCAAACGGTACGGCGATGCTTTCCTCGGCATCTTCCTGGTGGGCGGGACGACGGGCGGATTGCTTTTCGGTTCGCTCGCCGATCGCTTCGGCCGGCGGCCCACCATGATCGTGACGATCCTCATGTATTCGATTTTCTCCGGACTGACGTTCTTCGCGCAATCGTTGTGGCAAGTGGCGGTGCTGCGGTTTCTCGTCGCGATGGGCGTGGGCGGCGAATGGGCGGTCGCCGCCAGTCTGGTGGCTGAAGTTTTTCCCAAATCTGCGCGGGCCCATGCCTCGGGGATTTTCCATGCCACCAGCATCTTCGGCACGTGGATGGCAGCCCTGGCCGGTCTGGCCGTGGGCGCGCAATGGCGCTACGCATTCCTGATTGGGGTGCTTCCAGCGCTGCTCGTCCTTTGGGTCCGCGCCAGCGTCAACGAATCGGAAAGTTGGAGCGACCGGGCGGCAGGCGGGCAATCCGTCAAGCTCGGCAGCTTTCGGGAACTGCTCCTCCATCCGCAATGGGGGCCGCGGGCGTTTCTGGGCATGCTCCTGGCCGCGGTGGGATTGGCGACATTCTGGGGAGTGACCGTCGCCGGACAAGACCTCGCGAAACAAATCATGCTCAACGGCGGGGTGGCGGAAAAGATCGCCGCAGAAAGGGCGAAGTTCGCCTACGGAATCGTTGAGACTGCGGGCGGCGGTTTGGGCTTGCTGGCGTTCGGGCCGATTTGCGTCCGCCTGGGCCGCAAGCGAACCTTCGCGTTGTTGCACCTGGCCGCGCTGGCGATGGTGCCCATCACGTGCTATCTCCCGCGGAATTATTTTCAACTGCTGATCTTGCTCCCGGTGTTTGGATTCTTCACGCTGAGCATGCACGCCGGATACGCGATATATTTTCCGGAGCTCTTCCCGACGCACTTGCGCGCCACAGGCACGGGCTTTTGTTTCAACGGCGGGCGCATTCTCGCGGCGCCGATGCTCTGGTTTTCCGGCTGGCTAAAGTCGCTTCCTGGAATGGACCTGCGCCTGGCGGTCACCCTGCTGGGCCTTCTGTTCAGTCTCGGGCTGATTATCATTCTGTTTCTTCCCGAAACCAGGAACCAACCCTTGCCGGATTGATCTCGCTTTTTGGACTGCGGCGGGAAGCGAAGCGCCACGCCGCTTTGGCCGCGCTGGCCAAGCTTCTCGGTGTCGCCGCTGCGCTCTGCCACCGCAGTCCCAAAACATCGGCGAACCACCGACGCTGATAAACTTTGGATGCCTCGTTCGCAGTCTAACACTCTCCAGCCTTGACGAGAGTCCGCGACCTGTGATCTTGCGCCACACTATGCCAGACGGCCTCCAACGACTGTGTTACCGCGTTCCCCCTCACCCTGGCCCTCTCTCTCAGGGGGAGAATTCTCCGATCGAAGCTCGCATATTGACCCCCCGAACAGATTCTTTGACCACGGATTCCGCGGATTTCGCAGATAGAGAAGGGTCTTATCCGCGTGATCCGTGTTATCCGCGGTTGAGTCAGGTTTATGGGGAGGGAACAGACCATCCTGATCGAGGATCGACCTGCGCCGCTCGACCCCACGAAATCCTTAGATCGAGGCTCCCTCTCCCTAAGAGCCTGTCTGAAAAATGGGTGGAACGGGCTACCAGCCAGGCTACCAGCCTGTGTTTGGCGGCAACCTGCCGCCAAAAGGCCCGGCGGGCTGGTAGCCCGCCGCAACAGGCCGGTGGCCTGTTCCACCCAGAAGACAATTTTCAGGCAGGCTCTAAGGGCCATAAGGGAGAGGGCCGGAGTGAGTGGAAAAGTGGTTCCCCGACAACCAGGTTGTTAGTCATTGGAATCTGGGCAGAACCCGCTTTGCTTGGAGTGTGGCTCTATCTCATCGGGCTGACGGCGGTGGCCGCGAGTCAAGCAAGCCGTCCGCTGAGTCCCTCCGACGAACTCGCCACCCTTTGCCTCGCGGATGCGAATCTGACCGTTGAGCTCGTCGCCGCTGAACCCAACGTGATCAGCCCCGTGGCAATTGCCTGGGACGCAGACGGACGCCTGTTCGTCGCGGAGATGATCGACTATCCTCTGGGCCCGGGCACGGGCCAGATTCGCCGGCTCGAAGATTTGGACGGCGATGGCCAGTACGAAAAGGCCACCGTCTTTGCCGACAGACTTTCCTTTCCGAACGGCGTCCTGCCCTGGAAGGACGGCCTCCTGGTCACGTCTGCGCCGAACATCTGGTTCCTGAAAGACACCAATGGAGATGGAAAAGCCGACGAACGCCGCGTGATCCTCACCGGGTTTCGCGAAGGCAACCAGCAGTTGCGCGTGAACGGGCTCACCTGGGGGATCGACAACTGGATTTACGCCGCGAATGGCCGGAGCGATGGCGATATCCGCCGACCGGACGAGCCAGCCGCGAAAGGCGTGTCGCTGCGCAACCATGATTTGCGCTTCCGTCCCGACACCGGCGAATTCGAGGTCATCGCGGGGCGAAGCCAATTTGGCCGGGCGCGGGACGATTGGGGAAACCACTTTCTGTCGTGGAACACGATTCCGGTCCGGCACGTCGTCATCGAAGAGCGCTACTTGAATCGCAATCCGCAACTGCGGCCGGACGAAGGCGTGCTCGATATCCTCGCGCCGGCCGACACCGGCCGTGTGTTTCCGCTCACGCCGCCGCCGCTGGTCTTCAACAAAGAGTCATCCAGTCATTTCAACGCGCTGGCCGGGTTGACGATTTATCGCGGCGACGCACTCGGGGAAAAATACTGTGGCAATGCGTTCATGGGGGAGTCGCTGCGGAATCTCGTCCACCGCCGCGTGCTGGAACCGAACGGGGTGACTTTCGTGGCGCGCCGGGGTGAGGAAGGGAAGGAGTTTCTGGCTTCGAGCGATCCCTGGTTCCACGCGGTGAACTTCGCCACGGGACCGGACGGCGCGCTTTACGTCGTCGATTTTTACCGCCAGTTTGTGGAGCATCCGGAGTACGTCCATAACCCAAGCGTCGAAAAACGGATTCCCTGGCGGACGGGAGCGGAGCACGGGCGCATCTGGCGGATCAAGCGAAAAGCAACGCAAACTTCCGGAGGAAAAGCGGCGGCCACAAAGTCAGACAGGCTGGAAGCCTGTCCTACTTTGAGTGGCGCTTCGACGGCCGAACTCGTCCAGTGGCTGGGCCATCCAAACGGCTGGTGGCGCGATACGGCGCAGCGGCTTCTGGTCGAACGCCAGGATCGCGCCGCCATCTCACTCCTCAAATCCGCAATCCGCAATCCGCAATCCGCAATCCGCAATCCGCAATCCGCAATCCCACTGGCTCGTCTGCACGCGACGTGGACGCTCGACGGCCTTGGCGCGCTTGATGAAAGGACGGTTTTGTCGGCGCTCCGCGACAAGGACCCGCGCATTCGGGAGCACGCCGTGCGTCTCAGTGAACGGTTCCTCGGAAACTCGCCCAACGCGGCGCAGCTCAAGAGAGGCGTGACCCGGCTGGCCGGTGATGCCGATGCGCGAGTCCGCCTTGAACTCGCTTTGGCGGCCGGAGGACTTGCCGCAGCAGAGAGAGAGAATTTGCTCGCGCAGTTGGCTCGGCGAGGAGTCGCAGATCGCTGGCAGACCCTGGCGATTCTGAGCAGCTTGAATTCCCGGCCGTGGGGCTTTTTCGCCCGATTGGTCGGAGCGAATTGGACGATCGGTAAAAGACCCTGGCAAACGCTGCCGAACGATGACACGGTTTATTTTGTCGAGAAGTGCGCGCGCCTCATTGGATCGATCCCGGATGGCCAGGATCTGGAAAGGTCCTTATCCTGGGCGATGGCGGCCGGTTCCGAGGCGACGCTGCCTGCTCGCCTCGTGTTTCTCGCGGGAATGGCAGACGGACTGGAACAACGCGGACATTCTTTGCGCGATTGGATCGAGCGCCGGCGCCAAACGGCCCGAACTCCAGCGGACTCTCCGCAGGCTTTCCTCGAACGTGCGCTGAGGTTGGTCAGATCAGAATCAGAACGGCGACGCCTGCGACTGGCCGGCATTCGAGTCCTGGTTGAATCTCGCGCGCCGGAGGCTGGAGCCGTCGCGCTCGATTGGCTGCGGCCCGGACAGGCTTCGGAACTCCAATCTGCCGCGATTCATGCTTTGGTGAAAGTGGCCGACACCGACTTGGCGGTTCGGATTTTCGCGAACTGGGCGGAGTATGCGCAAGGCACGCGGCGGCAATTGGCGAACGTGGCATCGCGTTCCCCTGCGCTCACGGTCGCTCTCCTCGATGCGCTCGAACAAAACCGGATTCCGTCGATTGAAATGGACGCTTCGGCGCGCCAGTCGCTGCAAAAGGTTCCCGACGCCGAAGCACGAATGCGCGCCACGAAACTTTTTCGAAGCACCGTCGCCGCCGATCGCGAAGAGGTTTTGCGCAAGTTCAAACCGGCGCTGACCCTCGACCGGGAGGCGGGCCGCGGCGCGGAGGTGTTCGCCAAAACCTGCTTTGTTTGCCACACGATTCAAGGCCGCGGAAAACAGATCGGCCCGGACTTGTCCGGAATCGCGAGCCGCCCGCCCGAGACCGTGCTCATTGATATCCTGGATCCGAGCCGGCAAGTGACGCCGGATTTTCTGAGTTACACGGTCACGACCTCGCGCGGAGAGTCTGTGACCGGGCTGCTTGTGGCTGAAACTTCTGCCAGCGTCACTTTGCGGCGGCAAAGCTTGCCGGATGAAACGATTCCGCGAAGTCAGATCCAGGAGCTGCGCGCCGACGGGAAATCGCTCATGCCGGACGGATTGGAGCAAGGACTCTCGATGCAGGACATCGCGGACTTGCTCGCGTTTCTGGCGCAGCCGGATGGATCGTTGCTGCCGAAGGAGTGACTTTTCAGATCTCAAATCTCAGCTTCCTACGGGGCCGCTTCCAACCTGGACAAACGGCGCCGCGACCGTGGGCAACTTTTCGGTGCCGACCGGCGCAAAATTCGCGTGCATGATACCACCCTGGATGGCGCGACGATCCAGACCAAATTCGATCAAGAGAAAGCCACGTTTCGGCTTGGTGATACAGACAACGACGGAATCCCGGACTGGTTCGAGCGCCGCTATAGCGCCGTCCTGAATCCCGCCAATGCGTCCGATGCTATGAAGGACGTTGGGACGCGTCCGACATCGGTTGGGGCGGCGTGACGAATGTGATCGTTGGCCGATGGACGTATGTGGCCTACACCTACAACGGCGCCGCCATGACCACCGCCGTCTATAAGGAAGGCGTGCAGGCCAATACCGGCCAATACCGAGGTCTTGACGGCAGGGCTTGACACGTGGGACATCGCCGGCTGGCTCCGCCCCTGGGCGATTTTGAGCAAAGCGAAGAACACGAGCGTGAGCGGGTTGGAGGAAGCCGGCATCCTGAAGTCCAGCCGGGGCCAGGTCAGGCTGCTCAAGCCCGACGAACTGCCCGACGGCTGGGATCCCGCGACGGACGCACGGCTCACGCACTGGGAGACCGTGCATCATCTCATCCGCGTCCTCGCGACGGGCGGTGAGAGCGCCGCATCGGAGCTGGTGTCGAAGCTGGGCTCCAAAGCCGAGACGGCCCGCGAGCTGGCCTACCGCCTTTACACCCTCTGCGAGCGCAACAAACGCGCGACCGAGGCGCTGTCCTACAACGGCCTCGTGCAGAGCTGGCCTGACCTAATCCGCCTGGTGACGGAGCAGAAGGCGGTCGGGCCGGTGCAAGCTGAGATGATTTAAGGCCAAAAAGAAGGGATGGCCAGAAAACGCGGGATTTGCCACATTATTTGCCATGAGCGTTGCAGCGGAACCAATCTGGGCCGTGAAACCTGAGAAGGTGGAGGCGGTGGTGAAGCGGCTGG